>DAITAE010000540.1:0-3489 GCA_036824445.1 Streptosporangiaceae bacterium
CTGAAGGCGGGCTGCCAGACACTGGACGGCGCGGAGGCCCTCGGGTACGTGCGCACCCGGCATAACTTCAACGAGCAGGACCTCCAGCGCGTGCAGGATCAGCGGCTCTTCCTGCGTGCCCTGCTGCGGAAGACGACCAGCCCGGGCACGCTGCTCAACCCCTTCGCCGCCGTGCCCGCCGCCTTCGGGGCCACCAGCGCGCTCACGGTGGACAGCGGCACGCACCTGTACCAGCTGATGCAGGCCGCGCTCGCCCTGCGCAACCCGCAAACCACGACCGTCCCCATCGCCAGCGCGAACTACGTGACCGCTGCAGGGGACGCGGTGCTGTGGGACTCGGCCAGGGCAAAGGAGCTGTTCAGCGACCTGAACCACGACCGGCCGGTGCCCAAGAACCTGCTGTCCGGCTCCCACCAGTCCGCCCAATAACCGGCTCTTGCGCGGGCGGGGGCAGGTTTCGGTAGCATGCCCCCGCAACTCTTGTTACCTAGTACGGGGTGGCCGGAGGCCAGATGACGACCGCCAGCATGTCCCGCGACGCGCGCCCGCTGGGCCTTTCGTCGCGCGAAGCGGAGATCATGTCCCTGATCGCGGAGGGACACTCGAACGGCGAGATCGCCGCCCAGCTCGTACTCGCGGAAAAGACCGTGAAGAACCACGTGAACAGGATTTACGCCAAACTCGGGGCCGATTCCAGGGCAGCGGCCATCGCCTGCTGGAATGACGCCAGCCGCGGCCCGGCGTGACCCACGCCGCGGCTCCGTGCCCGGCGGCCGGCCCGGAAACCGTGACCGGCGCTCCTGACCTTGGCATACGATCATCAGATCAGACCCAGCCTGCATTCAGGAAACCCTCAGGTAGACCTTCCAGGATCGTCTTATGACCACGCCGTCGAGCGACGGGCGGAAACGGCATGACGCCCGGCTGCTCGTTGTAGAGGATGAGCCGAACATCCTCGAGCTGCTGGCCGCCAGCCTGCGCTACGCCGGGTTCGAGGTGATCACCGCCGCCGGCGGGACGGAGGCGGTGCAGGCGGCCGGCCGCCACCGGCCCGACCTGATCGTGCTCGACGTCATGCTGCCCGACATGGACGGGTTCGACGTGGTCCGGCGGCTGCGAGGCGGCGGCGCCCGCATCCCCGTCGTCTTCCTGACCGCACGGGACGCAATGGAGGACAAGGTGCGGGGCCTGACCCTGGGCGGCGACGACTATGTGACCAAGCCGTTCAGCCTGGAGGAGGTCATCGCCCGGATCCGGGCCGTCCTGCGCCGCACCAGGGGCGATGCCGCCGAGCCCACGCCCAGGCTGACGTTCGCCGACCTCGAACTCGACGAGGACAGCCACGAGGTGTGGCGGGCCGGGCAGCCGGTCCAGCTGTCCCCCACGGAGTTCAAGCTGCTCCGCTACTTCATGGGCAACGCCAACCGGGTGCTTTCCAAGATGCAGATCCTCGACCACGTGTGGGATTACGACTTCCGCGGCGACACCGGGATCGTCGAGTCCTACGTGTCCGTGCTGCGCCGCAAGGTGGACAACAGCGGGCCGCGGCTGATCCACACCCTGCGCGGCGTCGGATACGTGCTCAGGCTGCCCGCGTCGTAACGGCACCTGGTGATGTCGTTCCGGCCCGAACTGAGCCACCGCTGGCAGAAGGTCCGGCGGATACCCGGCCGGGTCCCGCTGCGGATCAAGCTGATCACTGCCGTGCTGGCGCTGGTCATGATCGCGCTGGTCGCCATCAGCGTCGTAGGCATCTCGGTGCTCCGCGGTTATCTGCTCGGCCAGGCCGACAATGAGCTGACCGCCCTTGAGGGCCCGGCCCAGCACGCCGTGGCGAAGTGCCTGGACGGCTCAGGCCCATGCCCGACGTACTCATCGGGGGTGGCCCTCTCCTGGCTGGCCACCAACGGTCCACCGCAGCCCGTTTGGGTGCCGGCAAGACCCCCGGCCGGCGTGCTTTCCCAGCCGACAACCGTTCCAGGGCCGGCCATGCAGGACAGCCGAGGCTGGCTGGACAGCATTTCCGGCAAGCCGGTCACCGTACGTGCGCAGACGGGCGGTGGCCACTGGCGGGTGACCGCCCTGTCAGCTACGGACACCAACAATCTGAGTGGGCAGGTGACCACCGGCACCATCGTCATAGGCATCGATGTATCCGACGCCTACAGCACCATCAGCGAACTGGCCAGCATCGATCTGATCGTGAGCGCGGTCGTGCTGGTGGCGCTGGCCATCGTCGGCATCGCGACCGTCCGCAGCAGCCTGCGCCCGCTGACCGACATCGAGCTCACCGCGGAGGCGATCGCCGCGGGCGACCTGTCCCAGCGGGTGCCCGACCGCGATCCCCGTACCGAGGTTGGGCGGCTCGGCCGCTCGCTCAACGCCATGCTGGCCCAGGTCGAGGCCGCGTTCCACGCCCGGGAAAAGTCCGCAGCGGCGGCCCAGCGGTCCGAGGAACGGATGCGCCAGTTCGTCGCCGACGCGAGCCACGAGCTGCGGACGCCGCTGACCGCGATCCGCGGCTACGCCGAGTACTACCGGCAGCGTGGGGGGATGGGCAACGGCCCGCGCCACGCCGCCCCGCCCGCCGAGCCCAGCCTGGCCGACGGCAGCCAGCTCACCGAGCCGGACCTGGACCGGATCATGCAGCGGGTGGAGCAGGAGTCCGCCCGCATGGGCGTACTGGTCGAGGACATGCTGCTGCTCGCGCGGCTCGACCAGCAGCGGCCGATCGAGCGCCGGCCGGTCGACCTGCTCACCCTCGCCGCCGACGCCGTGCAGGACGCCCGGATGATCGCGCCCCAGCGGAGCATCGAGCTGACGGTCGGCAGCGGCGCGGCGTTCCTCGTGCTCGGCGACGAAGCCCGGCTGCGGCAGGTCATCAGCAACCTGATGAGCAACGCCCTCACCCACACCCGCGACGGGACGCCGATCGACGTGCGGATTCTCGCCCACGGCCCGGACGGCCAGCTCACGGTGCCCAGCGTGACCCTCGAGGTCGCCGACCAAGGTCCCGGCCTCAGCAAGGAACAGGCCGACCGGGTCTTCGAACGGTTCTACCGGGGCGACCAGGCACGCGGGCGCCGGACCGGCGGCGCCGGACTAGGTCTCGCGATCGTCACCGCCCTGGTGACCGCCCACGGCGGCACCACCGGCGTAAACACGGCCCCCGGCGGCGGTGCGACGTTCTGGATCACGCTCCCGCTCGCCGCCGACGCGGTCTGACCACAAGAGTCGCGCCGGGAGCGGCTAGAGGGCTGCCTCATGAGGCCAGCGCGGCCCGGGCGGCGTCGGCGACCGGCCCGGCGTATCCGGCGCCGAACAGGCAGGCGTGGACGAGCAGCGGATGCAGCTGGTGCAGGGGCACCCGGTCGCGCCAGCCCGCCGCCAGCGGGGCGACCTCGGCGTAGCCGGTCAGGATCTGGTCCAGGAACGGTGCGCCGAACACGGTGATCAGCGCGCCGCCCATAGCGATGCCACTGTAAAACG
>DAITAE010000541.1:0-3488 GCA_036824445.1 Streptosporangiaceae bacterium
CCGGGATCAACATCGACATGATCGTGCAGAACATCTCCGCCGCCACCACCGGGCTCACCGACATCTCGTTCACCCTGCCGCGCGCGGACGGGGAGGTCGCGATGGCCGCGCTCCGGGAGGTGCAGGCGGACATCGGCTTCGAGACGCTGCTCTATGACGACAGGATCGGCAAGGTGTCGCTCATCGGGGCCGGGATGCGGTCGCATCCGGGGGTCAGCGCGACCTTCTTCAGCGCGCTCGCCGAGGCTGGGGTGAACATCGAAATGATCTCCACCTCGGAGATCAGGATCTCGGTCGTGGTGGACCAGAACGACGTGGACGCGGCGGTGAGCTCTGCCCACAAGGCGTTTGAGCTCGAAGCCGGCGAGGTGGAGGCGGTCGTGTACGGCGGGACTGGCCGGTGAGTGGCCGGGTCAGCGGCCCGGAGCGTCAGTCCGGTTCCGCCCACCCGCCCGGTCAGACCCACCGGGCCCACCGGGCCCACCGGACCCACCGGGGCCGACCAGCCCGGCCTACCCTGGCGGTTGTCGGCGCGACCGGGGCGGTCGGGACCGTCATGCTCGACCTGCTGTCCACCCGGGATGACGTGTGGGGGGAGATCCGGCTGATCGCCTCGCCCCGGTCGGCGGGCCGGCGCCTGCGGGTCCGGGGAGAGGAGCTGGAGGTCCTGGCCCTGGCCGCGGACGCCTTCGACGGCGTGGACGTCGCCATGTTCGACGTGCCCGACGAGGTGTCGGCGCACTGGGCGCCGGTCGCGGCGGAGCGTGGCGCGGTGGTGGTGGACAATTCGGGCGCGTTCCGGATGGACCCCGACGTCCCGCTGGTCGTCCCCGAGGTCAACCCCCGGCAGGCCGCCCGCCGGCCCCGGGGGATCATCGCCAACCCGAACTGCACCACCATGTCGCTGATCGTCGCCATGGGTGCGCTGCACCGGGCGTTCGGCCTGCAGGAGATGGTCGTCTCCTCCTACCAGGCCGCGTCCGGCGCCGGCCAGGCCGGGATCGACACCCTGTACGCGCAGCTGGACAAGGTCGCTGGAACGCGCGCTCTTGGCCAGCGGGCCGGCGACCTGCGCGCCGCGGTCGGCGACTTCGGCCCCTTCCCGGCCCCGCTGGCGCTGAACGTGGTCCCGTTCGCCGGCTCGCTCAAAGACGACGGATGGTCGTCCGAGGAACTCAAGATCCGCAACGAGTCGCGGAAGATCCTCGGCCTGCCCGACCTCAGGGTGCACGCGACCTGCGTCCGGGTACCGGTCGTGACCACCCATGCGGTGGCCGTGCACGCGGTATTCGACCGCGAGGTCACCAGGAAAGGCGCCCAGCGCGCGCTCGATATCGCACCCGGCGTGGTGCTTAACGATGACCCGGAGCGGGCCGAGTTCCCCACGCCCGCGGACGTCGTGGGCACCGACCCGACCTGGGTCGGCCGGGTGCGCCGGTCGCTCGACGATCCGCACGCGGTCGAGCTGTTCGTCTGCGGTGACAACCTCCGCAAGGGTGCCGCGCTCAACACCGCCCAGATCGCCGAACTCGTCGCTGCGCAGATCGCCGCCCACTGACCGGAGGCCTGGTAGACGTGACCGGCTCCACCCCTGGATCGGTGCTGTTCACTACCTACAACGTGCTCGACCTGGGCGCCGACGACTCGGCGGCGGGCGCCGAGCACTACAAGGCCGTGGTCGAGTCGATCCAGGCGCTGCGCACCGACGTGCTCGCCGTCCAGGAAATCCGGGGACCGGACGTGCCCGCGGCCCGGCAGCTGCTGCTGCGGCTCGCCGACGACACCGGCCTGCGGTGCCTGGCGCCCCGCCCGGAGGGCGACCCGGCGCCGGCGCTGTGCCCGGGTTCGCGGGGCTACCACCTCGGCCTGCTGTGGCGGGACGGCATCGAGCCGGTGCCGGGGACGTTCCGCAGCCGCAACTCTGATTACTGGCATGCGCTCGGCTGGATCACCCTCGACCTCGGGGGACCCGCGGTCCGCCACGCGGTGTACCACGCACCGCCGTTTGGCAGGAAAATCAGGGTGGATCAGAACGAGCTGCTCGTGGCGAGCCTCGCCCGCCCGCGGGACCGGGTGCCGGCGCTGGTCGGGGCGGACTGGAACGGCGAGAGCGCCGACCGGATCCGCGACCCCGCGACCGGCCGGTGGCACCTGTACGAGCCCGGTGATCCCTACGCGGACGTGGACTGGTTCGAGGACCTGGTTCACCAGTGCGAGTGGGACTACGACGAGCAGGGGCGGCGGCGTCACCGGGTGGACCGGACCGCCGGTGACGTGCTCTGGGCCGGCGGGCTGCACGACGCCGCGGCCGTCCTGCGCGCGCCCTGGCAGGCAACCGTCGGCCACCACCGCGACGACCCGTACGGGGCGCACGGCGTCAGGCGCCGGATCGACGGGGTCCGGGTCACGCCGGAGGTGATCCCGGCGCTGCGCGCTCACAGGGTGACCGACACCGACCTCACCCGCCGGGCTTCCGATCATCTGCCGGTGACCGTGGAGTACGAGCCGGCGGCCATCGCGGCAGGCCCGGGGGGCCAGGCCGCCGGCCCCGGAGAGCCCGGGGCATGAGGTCCGGGCAGCAGATGAAAGCCGCGCGGCTGCATGCGGTTGGCGACCTCCGGCTGGAGGACGAGCCGGTACCGGAACCTGGGCCGGGGATGAGCCTGGTGCGGGTGACCGCCGTCGGCATCTGCGGCTCGGACCTGCACTGGTGGGGCGAGGCCGGGATCGGTGACGCCACCCTGACGCGGCCGCTGGTGCTGGGCCACGAGGCCGCCGGCGTCATCGAGGACGGCCCCCGCCGCGGCGAACGGGTGGCGATCGACCCGGCCATCTGGTGCGGCACCTGCCGGCCCTGCCGCGACGGCTACCGCAACCTCTGCACGCGCATCCGGTTCGCGGGCCACGGCAGCCAGGACGGGGCCATGCGCGAGTACATGGCCTGGCCCGCGCACCTGCTGCACCAGCTGCCGGACGGTCTCACCGACGCCGACGGCGCCGTGCTTGAGCCGCTCGGCGTTGCCATCCACGCCCTCGACCTGGGCCATGTCCGGCTCGGCGCCGCCGCCGCGATCGCGGGCTGTGGCCCGATCGGGCTGCTGCTGATCCAGGTGCTGCGGGCGGCCGGGGCCGGCCCGATCACCGCGTTCGACCCGCTGCCGCACCGGCGGGCGGCCGCCGCCCGCCTCGGCGCGGACGCCGCGCTGGACCCGGTGGGCATGCGTGACCAGCGCGACCTCAGGCAGGTCACCGGGGAAGGGGCCGACGTGGCCTTCGAGATGGCGGGCACCGACGGGGCGGTGCGGCTGGCGGTGCTGGCCACCCGGCCCGGCGGGCGGGTGGTCCTGGGCGGTATCCCCGCCAGCGATCGGATCACCCTCCCGGCATCGGCCGCACGCCGCAAGGGCCTCACGATCGCCATGGCCCGCCGGATGAACGACGTCTACCCCCGGGCGATCAGGCTCGCCACCGGCGGCCAGGTGGAACTC
>DAITAE010000542.1:0-3485 GCA_036824445.1 Streptosporangiaceae bacterium
CTCAGCCGCCCGGCCCAATCAAGCTGCACCATCTAGAACCAGCAGATCTGGGCGTCAGCCCGATGGCCAGCCGACGCCTGGTCAGCCGCGCCGAGTTGGCGTTAGGCGCGACGATCATCGGCCCGGGCCGGCTGTCACGGCAGAAGCGCAGTCCATGCCGCTGCCCGGTATCCAGGGGCGATCTCCATTCGCTGGGATGACTGCGCTGGGCCTGTGCGCGCATCAGCCGAGCGTGAAACGCAGTCGCGCGACCTGCTCCCTCCAGTCGCTCGCCCGCCAAAAGCCCGTCGCCTGCAGGTCAGTCTCCACGACAATGGCCTGCAGGCGGACCGCTCCCAACGCCCGGAGGCGCTTCACGGCGGCGTTCACCAACACAGTGCCAAGCCCCCGGCGTTGGTGTGATGGTGCCACCGCCAGCCGGTAAATGGATCCGCGCCAGCCGTCCCAGGCCGCGATGACCGAGCCGGCAATCGTTTCGTCCTCTACCGCAACCAAGAGGGCGCCGGGATCATGGGCGATGAGCTTGGTAAGGCTTTCGATGTCATCGGTGTGGCCGGGTTCGGTTCCTGCGCGCTTCCAAAGGTCCAGGATGGCGGGCAGGTCGCCTGCCCCGGCGATACAGATCGCTGCCACAGCCCGAACCTACTTAGATGCACGGCCACTGGAAGCTCGCAGGCAGGAGCGTGCGTGCCGCTGCGTGACAGGCTCGTGCCGAACCGTTTCGCAGGCCGCCGCCCCCAGCCAGCCCGCGTTCCGGAGCCCGCAAGGCCAGGCTCCAACCGAGTTGAACTCCCGTGTCTCTGACCCCCGGCTTTACCGGGGAACGACCGAGCCCCATAGTGAATTGGCTGGCCGGACCATGATCATCTGTGTCCGAGGGGAACTTGAACCGTTCGCCCGTGTCCTGGCCGTCGGCAGTGGTTCATGGGCTAAGCGTCTGACCAGCGGCTAGAGCCGGAGCTGTGGCTCCCTGGGCTCCCGAGGGTGCTGGCGGGTGAACTTCGCGCCGAGGTGCTGAGCAACTGATGCTCGCGCTGGGGGTGCACTGCAAAGCGGGGAGGTCACGGCCGACCGTGCGATCGCCGATGCACTCGGCACCTGCCGGTTTATTCGAAGCAAGCCGCGCCGCGGATGGGTCAGTGAGAGGAATCTCACAGCCACCCATCCGCCGATGCTGCCAGGCCGAATGCAGGCCAGCAGAGTCCCACCAGGGGAGGAACAAATGCGCACCACGAAAACACGCCGCTGGAGCACTGCATTCGCCGCGCTCGGGCTCGCCGTGGCCGCCGGTGTCGCGGGCCTCGGGCCCGGCGGCGCAAGTGCGTCCAGCCACCGCGAGGCCCCACTTATCGCGGCCGACCCTGCGGTCGACAACACCGACGTATATGCGTTCGCTAGCCCGGACCGCCCGGGCTACGTCACGCTCATGGCGAACTTCATCCCGTTTGAGGAACCGAACGGTGGACCGAACTTCTATCCATTCGCGACGGACGCGGTCTACAACATCAAGGTCGACAACAACGGGGACGCCCGGCCGGACGTCGTGTACCGCTGGACGTTCCATAACGTCGACAAGCGGGGCGGCGGCACGTTCCTGTACAACAACGGCCCGGTCACCTCGATCGCGGACAATAACCTGCTGTTCCGCCAGACCTACACCCTGCAGGCATCTTTCAACGGCGGACCGTTCCAGACCCGGGTGAGCAACGCCCCGGTCGCCCCGTCCCGCGTGGGGCCGGCATCCATGCCGGACTACGCGAAGCTGCGCAACCAGGCTGTCACGACGCTGCCGGGCGGCTGGAAGATCTTCGCCGGCCAGGCCGACGATCCGTTCTTCCTCGATCTGCGCGTGTTCGACCTGCTGTACGGCGGCAACCTGAAGGAGGTCGGGCAGGACACGCTGGCCGGCTACAACGCGAACACGATCGCGATCCAGGTGCCGTTCAAGGACGTGGCGCTGAACGCCAACGCGAAGAGCAACCCGGTCATCGGCGTCTGGTCCACCGCCGAGCGGCCCAGGGTTCGCATCACCGGCAAGATGACCACATCTACCAAGAACTGGGTCCAGGTTTCCCGCCTCGGCAACCCGCTGGTCAACGAGGTCGTCGTTCCAGCCGGCCTGAAAGACGCCTTTAACGCTCTTCCACCCGTCAAGGACGCCTCGGTCGCTCCGGTCGTCGCCCGGGTCAAGAACCCCGAGGTGCCCAAGCTGATTCAGGGCATCTACGGCATCAAGGCTCCGGCCACCCCGCGTAACGACCTGGCCGAGATCTTCCTGACCGGTATCACCACCAAGGCCGGCGGCCCGATCAAGGCCGATCTCAACTCCCAGCTCAACAACGCCGACGTCAACCCGAGTGCCTTCCGCCCGTCGGAGATGCTACGGCTCAACCTGTCGGTGAAGCCCACCGCGAAGCCAAACCGGCTCGGCGTGCTCGGCGGTGACCTGCAGGGCTTCCCGAACGGCCGCCGGCTCACCGACGACGTGGTCGACATCGAGCTGCAGGCGCTGGAAGGCGCGGCGCAGACCGGCAAGCTGGTCGGAGCGCTGGCCGCCGGCGACGGCGTCAACGCGAACGACCGTGCCTTCGGCAAGTCGTTCCCGTACGTCGCCCTGCCCAATGTGGGCGCGGTGAACAACGGCGCGGGTGCTGGCAACATCTCCCAGTCGTCCGCCATCGCCCCCACGCCGCCGGGTTCGAACCCTCCGGCTGAGCAGAGCGTGCGCACCGCGCCGGTCGCGTACTCCTCGCACGACACCCTGTACGCGGTCATCGCCGCCACCGCGGGAGCGGTCGCCGTTGCCCTCGCAGGCCTGCTGATCGTCGGATGGCTGATGCGTCGGCGCCGGCTGACCGCTGCGGGCACGTCACGGCAAGACCCGCTGCCACCGTCCACCGCCAGCGGCCCAGACGAGTCGCCGGCCTAGCTCTAGCACGCAAGACCCCCGGGGGCACGGCGGCGATGGCGCCCGTGCCCCCGGGCTGGCCGCTAAGGGAGGTCACCACGATGCGGCACCGGATTCTGATTGTCGGGCTGGCAGCAATCCTGCTCACCGGCGTGGGCGCAGTGTTCGGACTGCACCATGGCGAACCACCGAACCCCGGCAGCGTCCAGGCGGCGAGTAGTCTCACGGCCGGGCAGGCCCCCGCCGACCAGCTCGCTGCGAGCATCGCCCGTGCGCAGAAGCACCTCGGCGCAGTCCCTGGGGACTATGTCGCGTGGGCTGCGCTTGGCTCCGCATACATTGAGCGCGCCCGCGTTTCCGCCGATCCTACGTATTACCCGAAGGCCGAGGGCGCGCTGCGCCGCTCACTCAAACTGCGGCCCACGGGGAATCCGGCCGCCCTGGTCGGACTCGGGGCGCTCGCCAACGCCCGCCACGGGTTCACCACCGCCCGGGACCTGGCCCACCGTGCTCTTCGCATGGACCCCTACTCGGCCGACGCGTACGGCGTCCTCGCCGACGCGCAGACCCAGCTCGG
>DAITAE010000543.1:0-3483 GCA_036824445.1 Streptosporangiaceae bacterium
CCGGCGTACCTGGTTCCCCGCCGGTGTCATCCGGCATGGCTGGCGCGCCGACCATGTCACCTGACTGGCCGGCGCGATTCGCCCAGGCGCTGGCGGAGGCGCTGGCCGGGTCCCGGTCACTGCGCCAGCTGGCGCCGTGGACGACCGAGCGTGCCCGTGAGCGGATTCAGCGGCTCGGTGTGCACCTATCGGCCGGGCAGCAGCCACGTGTCCGTCGCGTCGTGACCTTCCATCCCAGCGCCGACGCGATGGAGATGGCGGTGGTGGTGGGCTTCGGGAAGCGCATCCACGCGCTTGCCGTCCGGCTCGAACGAGCCGACTGTGGGCAGCCCGTATCCGGCAGGGCAGCCCAGTCAGGAAAGTGGCTGTGCACCACCGTCGAAGCCGCGTAGCCCGCCTGCGGACCGGGCCGGCTGAACCGTGCCCGGGTCCGCCGAGCGCTGCCTGGATCCGGGACCGTGGCGTGCTAGCTGGCGGGACGGTTGCGCGGGTCGCCGTGGCACAGCTTGTACTTGCGCCCCGAACCACAAGGGCACGGCGCGTTGCGGCCGACCTTGCCGAATTCCCCGCTCCCGGCCGCAGCGTCGGTGCGGCGCTCGACCCGTCCCTCGCCGTCCACGGTCGGCGCGCTGTACGAAAGGCGGTCGGGCCGCCGCGGCCCGCTGAGGCCCGGGGCGACCACGGAGGGCGTATCGGCAGCCGGCGGGGCGGCCTCGCCTCCATCCGCCGCGCCTTGACCGCTCGAGCCTTGCCCGCCCGAGCCTTGTCCGGCCGTGCTCCGCCCGTCCGTACCCTGTCCGGCCGGTCCTCCCCTGCTGCCGCCTCGCTTGCGCGCACCCCGCTTCCCTGCACCCCGCCCCGAGGCACCGCCGTCCCGGGCGGCGCCGTCCTCGACGCGACCGCCGCGCTGGCCAGCGCCGTCCTGGGGACCGATGCTGTCCTCAGGACCGATCCTGTCCTGGGGACGGATGGCGTCCTCGGGACCGATGGCATCCTGGATGCCGGTTCCTGGCACCTGCCCGACGGCGCCGACAGCGGGCATCTCGCCGTTGGCCTCCTCGACGCTCGGGTTCTCGCGGAACTCGACCTGGGAGTTGAACAGGTAGGCGACGGACTCCTCCTTGATGCCTTCCATCATCGTGTTGAACATGTCGAAGCCCTCACGCTGGTACTCGACCAGCGGATCGCGCTGCGCCATCGCACGCAGGCCGATGCCCTCGCGCAGGTAGTCCATCTCGTAGAGATGCTCGCGCCACTTCTGGTCCAGGACGGCCAGCACCACCCGCCGTTCCAGCTCGCGCATGACCTCGGGGGTGAGTTCCGCCTCCCGGCGGTCGTAGGCCTCCTGGGCGTCGGTCTTGACGACCTCGGTGATGAACTCCTGCGAGAGCGCCGACCGCTCGCCTCCGGCCTCCTCTTCCACGTCCGCGATCGTGAGCGTCGGGTGATACAGGTTGCGGAACGCGGTCCAGAGCTGGTCGAGGTCCCATTCCTCCGGGAAACCGTCGCTGGTCGCCCCGCCCACATAGGCCGTGACCACCTCGTCGATCATCTGGCGGATCTGCTCGTGAAGGTCCGCGCCCTCCAGCACGGTGTGGCGCTCACCGTAGATGACCTGGCGCTGGCGGTTGAGCACGTCGTCGTACTTGAGAACGTCTTTGCGGATCTCGAAGTTCTGCTGTTCGACCTGGGTCTGCGCGGACCGGATCGACCGGGTGACCGCCTTCGACTCGATCGGCACGTCCGGTGGCGTCTTGAGCCACTCCATGAAGTGCGCCACCTTGTCGGCGTTGAACATCCGCATCAGGTCGTCTTCCAGCGACAGGTAGAAGCGCGACTCCCCCGGGTCGCCCTGCCGCCCGGACCGGCCACGCAGCTGGTTGTCGATGCGGCGCGACTCGTGCCTCTCGGTGCCGAGCACGTACAGCCCGCCGACCCCCACGACCTCCTCGTGCTCGGCTGCCACCGCCCGCCTGGCCTTCTCCACCGCCTCCGGCCACGCCGCCTCGTAGTCCTCCGGGGTGTCGACCGGCGACAGGCCCCGCTGATGCAGTTCGGCGTCCGCGATGAACTCCGGGTTGCCACCCAGCATGATGTCGGTGCCACGGCCGGCCATGTTGGTGGCCACGGTGACCGCTCCCTTGCGCCCGGCCTGGGCGACGATCGCGGCCTCCCGCTCGTGGTACTTCGCGTTCAGCACCTCGTGCGGGACCCCGCTGCGCTTGAGCATGCGCGACAGGATCTCCGACTTCTCGACGCTGGTCGTGCCGACCAGCACCGGCTGGCCTTCGGCGTTCCGCTCCACGATGTCCTCCACGCACGCCTCGAACTTGGCCGGCGCGGTCTGGAATACGACGTCGGGCTGGTCGTCCCGGATCATCGGCATGTTCGTGGGGATCGGGACCACGCCAAGCTTGTAGATCTGGGAGAACTCGTTTGCCTCGGTCATGGCGGTACCGGTCATTCCGGCCAGCTTCTCGTAGAGGCGGAAGTAGTTCTGCAGCGTGATCGTGGCCAGCGTCTGGTTCTCGTTCTGGATCTGCGCGCCCTCTTTGGCCTCGATGGCCTGGTGCATGCCCTCGTTGTAGCGGCGGCCGTGCAGGATGCGGCCGGTGAACTCGTCCACGATCAGGACCTCGCCGTTCATGACGACGTAGTCCTTGTCCCGCTTGTACAGCTCCTTCGCTTTGATCGAGTTGTTGAGGAAGCTGACTAGCGGCGTGTTGACCGGGTCGTAGAGATTCTCGATGCCGAGCCAGTCCTCGACCTTCTCCACCCCGGTCTCGAGGATGCCGACGGTCCGCTTCTTCTCGTCGACCTCGTAGTCGCCCTCACCGTCCTCGCCCCGGCGCAGCCTGGGAGCGATCTTCGCGAACTCGGTGTACCACCGGGCACTCTGCTCCGCGGGACCGCTGATGATCAGCGGGGTCCGCGCCTCGTCGATGAGGATCGAGTCCACCTCGTCCACGATCCCGTAGTGGTGCCCGCGCTGGACGCACTCCTCCAGGCTCCAGGCCATGTTGTCGCGCAGATAGTCGAAGCCGAATTCGTTGTTGGTGCCGTAGGTGACATCCGCGCCGTAGGCCTTCCGCCGCTCGTCCGGGGTCATCTGGGCGAGGATGACGCCGACCTCCAGGCCGAGCAGACGGTGGATCCGCCCCATCCACTCCGAGTCACGTTTGGCCAGGTAGTCGTTGACCGTGACCACATGCACCCCGTTGCCTGCCAGGGCGTTCAGATAGGACGGCATCACGGCGGCGAGTGTCTTGCCCTCACCGGTCTTCATCTCGGCGATGTTGCCGAAGTGCATAGCGGCACCGCCCATGATCTGCACGTCGAAAGGACGCTGGCCCAGCGTTCGCTTGGCCGCCTCACGGACGGCCGCGAACGCCTCCGGGAGCAGATCGTCAAGTGACTCGCCGCTGGCGTAGCGCTGGCGGAACTCGTCGGTCATCGCGTGCAGTTCGGCGTCGCTGAGCTTTT
>DAITAE010000544.1:0-3478 GCA_036824445.1 Streptosporangiaceae bacterium
GCTCGGGGAGATGCGGCTCGGCGCCGCCGACCTGGCCGTGCTGGCCACCCAGCTCACCGCGGCACTGGACGGCCCGCTGCTGCTCTACCTGTCGTCCGCCGCCCTGACCGGGGCAGCGCCGGAAGTCTCCGAACGCCTGGGCCGGGGCTGGAAGGACCTGGTCCAGCGCGTCTGCCGGCCATGATGAACGGCGGTCGGCGAACTGACTTCAGCCCTTCTCAGGCGACGCGGGCCTCGGCGAGCGCCGCGGCCATCCTGCCTGCGGCCTGACCCGCCGTCGGCAGCGGTTCGGCCGCAACGGCGACAGGCAGGTCGAGGTCCGGCTCGCCGTGCTCGGCGCCCGGGCTCTCGTCAGGTAGCCGGTGCGGCGCTGGCCTCCAGAGCCAGCTTCAGTTGGGAAGCCTGGCGATGGCTCCCTCATTGCTCGCGGCACGATGGGCGAATGCGTGCCGGCGCTGGCGTGAAGGTCAGCCCGGAAGCGCGGCGAGGCCGGCGAGGAACGTGATGCGCTCGTCCGGGCTGAGAGTGGCGTAAGGCCCGCCGGCCCGGCGGTTCGTCTCCGCCTCGATGGCGTCGCGGCTGGGCCCTGCTGGCAGCTGTCTCATGGTCACGCTGGTGAGCCCGGCGGCTTGCCAGGCCGCGGCGTGTGCGTCGGCGCGGTGGTAGCGCAGCACCGACAACCGGGTGTGCAGGAGGAGGGCGGCGGTGGCGTCGGGTGGTTCATACGGCGGGGCCATGGCCGTGTACGCCGGGCCGCCGGTCGCCAGGGCGGCGTGGACCAGCCGCCCGGCCAGGTCGCTGAGGCCCGCAAGACTACCTTCTTGACTGCCCCACGACTCGCGCGCCACGTCGGCGCTGACCTTGTACATCTCGGTCAGCACGGCCCGGCCGGTCCCGGTTGGCTGAATAGCATCATCGTCCGTTTTGTCGATCAACCCGGCCGCGAGCAACCCTTCGACATCACGGCGAACATCGTCGGCGTCCCGGTAGCGGTAGACGGCGGCCAGACCAGCCGCAGTGACGCTGCGGGCCAGCAAGGCGGTCCGCAGCTGGCCGAGCATGCGCATCGCGCCGGGCGCAGCGGCGTGGGGTACGGGCGTGCCCGCCGCGCGCGCCATGGCCTTGTTCACGACGGCGAGAGTCAGCCGCTCGATTACCGGGGCAATCAGCGGTGCGTACCGGTCCGGCGAAACATCAGCCAAATCAGCCACCGCCCGACGGTACCAGTTACCGGACGGCCGGCCAGGCACCGAAAGCCCGGACACCACTGTCGAACAGCCGCGAGTATCCGTGGCGTACCACGGGCTGGGCATCGAGCGCATCTGGTGATTTCAGGTTCGCCAGGGCCCAGACGATGAGTTCCGGGCCGCCGGACAGTCCAGCTATTCAGAACAACGTCAAATGGGCGATGCCATGAAGGGAGTGAGGGTCGTGATGCCCTACGACACCTACCGGCTCTACCAGATCGAGCGCGTCAAGAACCCCGCCGAGGTCCGTCGTGCCGACGAGCAATCGGCCCGGCTGGCAGCGGCTGCTTCAGCGCTGTTTCGCGGCATCACGCGGCCCGTGCGAGCGATAGGCAGGCCATCCCCGGCCGCGGCGCGTGGCCTGCCCCGCCCGGCCTGACTGGCCCAGGCCTGTGCCGGCAGCAAAAGGTAGCCAGCTAGGCGCAGCGTTGTGCCCGGCTTAGCGTAGGGCTGTGAGCGAGTTTCCGGGAGGCACCATGGCCGTCGCGTTTCCTGGTGAGTCAGCCGAGTACCGGGCCGCACGGGACCGGCTGCTGGAGCAGGAGATCGAGCTGCGCCGCGCGATGGAGGCGGTGGCTGAGGCCCGGCGGCGGCTGCCGCCCGGCGGGGTGGTGCCGCAGGACTACGTCTTTCAGGCCCAGGGGCCCGGCGGCGGCCCGGCCGAGGTGCGGCTGTCGGAGCTGTTCGCGCCCGGCAAGGACTCGCTGGTGATCTACAGCATGATGTTCCCCCGCGATCCCCGCGACGACCGGCCCGGGCCTGACCGCGGGCAGACCGCGCTGCTGCCGCTGGCGGAAGGCCCGTGCCCGTCGTGCACCGCGTTCCTCGACCAGCTGGACGGCGCCGCCGAGCATGCTTCCCAGCACGTTAACCTCGCCGTCGCCGGGAAGGCGCCGATCGGGCGCATCCTCACCTTCGCCGCCGAACGCGGCTGGCGGCGCCTGCGCATGTTGTCCTCGGCCGGGACCACCTACAATCGCGACTACCTGGCCGAGGCCCCTGATGGTGAGCAGCAGCCCATGCTGAACGTGTTCCACCGCGACGGGGACACGATCCGCCACTTCTGGGGCTCGGAACTTTTCTACGCACCAGAAGACGCCGGGCAAGATCCCCGCCACGTTGGCACCCTCGAACCGGTCTGGAACCTTTACGACCTCACCCCGGAGGGCCGCGGCACCGACTGGGATGAGCAGCTGAGCTACTGACATCAGTGCCGTTCCGACTGGATGCCGACCGCCGGAGCCCGCTCTCCCGACTCTTTGACTGCCAGCTGCCGCTAAGGTGCAGCCCGCCGACGAATACGCCCATCGTCTGGGGTGAGAAGGCCGGAATGAGTGAGGCACGAACTGAAGGCTCGACGGAATTCGCCGAGCGCATGCTCCGCATGACGAACGAGGCCGCGCTAGCCCTGATGGTGAGCGTAGGCCACCGCACCGGATTGTTCGACGTCATGGCGGCGATGCCCGCAGCGACGAGCGCTGAGATCGCGTCGCGTGCCTCGCTCGACGAGCGGTACGTCCGGGAATGGCTGGCGGTGATGACCACCGGCCGGATCGTCGAGCACGATGGCGCGGCGGGATCTTATTGGCTGCCCACCGATCACGCCGCCTGCCTCACCCGGGCAGCCGGCATGAACAACCTCGCCACCGGGATGCAGTACATCGGGCTGATGGCGCTCGTGGAAGATCAGATCGTGGACTGTTTCCGCCACGGCGGCGGCGTCCCGTACTCGGCATTCCCGAGGTTCCAGGCGGTCATGGCCGAAGACAGCGGCTCCGTTCAGGACGCCACCTTGATCGACGTGACGCTGCCGCTGGTACCGGGGCTGATCGATAGGCTCAGGCAGGGCATCGACGTCGCCGACGTTGGGTGCGGGTCCGGCCACGCCGCCAACCTGATGGCCGAGGCGTTCCCGCGTTCGCGATTCACCGGCTTCGACCTTTCCGACACCGGGATCGCCGCGGCCCGCCTGGAGGCCGACCGCAAAAGCCTTGCGAACGCGCGCTTCGAAGAGCGCGACGCCGCCCACCTCGGCGAGACCCGCCAGTTCGACCTCGTCACCACGTTCGACGCGGTGCACGACCAGGCCCGGCCGGACCTAACGCTCGCCGGGATCGCCCAGGCATTGCGCCACGGTGGTATCTACCTCTGCGTCGAATCCGCCGCCTCCAGCAAACTCGCGGAGAACCTGGACCACCCGCTCGGGCCGTTCCTGTACACCATGTCGTGCA
>DAITAE010000545.1:0-3478 GCA_036824445.1 Streptosporangiaceae bacterium
TCGGCGTGCACCGGGACATGGCCACCAACCCGCTGGTCAAGCAGATCCTCGCCTATGTGATGCAGGACGAGGCCCGGCACGTGGCGTTCGGGCGGCTCGCCCTGCGCGACTACTACCGGGGGCTGACCCAGGCCGAGCGGGCAGACCGCGAGGAATTCGTGGTCGAGGGCTGCTACCTGATGCGCAACCGGTTCCGCGCGCAGGAGGTGTGGGAACGAATGGGCTTTGACGTCGCCGAGTGCCTGGAGTTCACTGAGAACTCGCCGGTGCAGCAGGCGTTTCGCACCCTACTGTTCAGCCGGATCGTGCCGTGCGTGAAGGACATCGGGCTGTGGGGCGCGGGCGTCCGGCGCGCCTTCGCCGACCTGGGGGTCCTCGACGCCGCCAAGACCGACCTGGAAGCGCTGATGCGCGACGACGAGCACATCGCCGAAGATGTGGACCGGCGCAAGTACGAGGCCGAACTGGCCGCCCGGCGCGCCGAGGTGGACGCCGCGATGGCCGAGGGCGCTGCGGCCGAAGGGGCCAGTGGCCCCGCCGGGCCCGGCGCACCGGCCGGCGCCGGGTGAGCGGCCCGGCCCTGCCGCGCTTCCCCGGCGGCTTCACCTGGGGGGTGTCCACGTCCGCGTTCCAGATCGAGGGCGCGGCGCACGAGGACGGCCGGGGAGAGTCGATCTGGGACGTCTTCTGCCGCAAGCCCGGCGCGATCCGCGACGGGCAGAGCGCCGACGTGGCCGACGACCACTACCACCGGTGGCGCGAGGACGTCGAGCTGATGGCCCGGCTCGGGGTCGGCGCGTACCGGTTCTCGATCGCCTGGCCGCGCGTCCAGCCCACCGGGCGCGGCCCGGCCAACGCGGCCGGAATGGACTTCTACGAACGGCTGACCGATGCGCTGCTGGCACGGGGCATCACCCCCGTGCCCACGCTGTATCACTGGGACCTGCCGCAGCCGCTGCAGTCCGAAGGCGGCTGGCTGGCACGGGAAACCGCAGCCCGCTTCGCCGATTACGCGGGGCTGGCGGCGGCAAGGCTGGCCGACCGTATCCCGCTGTGGATCACGCTGAACGAACCGTTCGTGGTGACCGCCTATGGCTACGCGCTCGGCTTCCACGCGCCCGGGGCGTCGCTCATGCTGGACGCCCTGCCGGCCGCCCATCACCAGTTGCTCGGGCACGGCCTGGCCGCCGCCGCGCTGCGTTCCGCCGGGGTGAGCCAGGTCGTGATCACCAACAGTTACTCCCCGGCCTGGCCCGCCAGTGACAACGAGGCCGACATGGCCGCGGCATACGCCTATGACGTCTGGCACAACCGCCTGTTCACCGACCCGGTGTTGCTTGGCGCCTACCCGGACCTGTCCCCGTTCGGGATACCCCGCGGGCCCGGCAAGCCGGCCGGGCCAGGCGGGCCGGGTGGCCTGGCCTGGATCCGGGACGGCGATCTCGCGGTGATTGCCGCCTCGGTGGACGGGCTCGGGGTCAACTACTACCGGCCGGCGCGGCTCTCGGCTCTGCCGGACGCCCTGCTGCCGTTCCAGATGGAGCCCATCCCTGGGTACCCACGGACCGCGTTCGGCTGGCCGGTGGTCCCGGCCGGGCTGACGGAACTGCTGATGCTGCTGAAGGAGCGGTACGGCGCCGCGCTGCCGCCGGTGTACATCACCGAGAACGGCTGCTCGGCCGACGACCGGGTGAGCGCCGGCGGGGTGGTCGCCGACGACACCAGGATCAGCTATCTGGACGGCCACATCCGCGCGGTGCACGAGGCGATGGCGGCCGGTGTGGATGTGCGCGGCTACTTCGTCTGGTCGCTGATGGACAATTTCGAGTGGACGGAGGGCTTCCACCAGCGCTTCGGGCTCGTCCACGTGGACTTCGCCACCCAGCGCCGGACGCCGAAGGACTCCTTCGGCTGGTACCGGAACATGATCGCCGCGCAGCGCGGGTGACCCAGCGCGCTGCGCGGCGATCGGACGGCCGGCCTGTGGCGGTCAGTCCCGGCCAGTGGCGGTCAGTTCCCCGCCCGTCCCGGCCTCATCCCGATCTGTGCTGGCTTCTTCCCGGTCCGCGCTGACCTCTTTCTGGTCCGTGCCGACCGATTCCTGGCGCCGGCCCGCCCGGCTGGGCAGGGCGAACATGAGCAGGAAGCTCAGCAGGAACGCGCCTACCTGGAACCACAGGGTGCGAACCAGCGACGCCGCGAAGTCGTGGCGCACCGCAGTGACGCCAGCCTTCGCGAGAACACCCCGCACGGCGGGCGGGATGACCTGACCCGCGCGGGGCTTGCACGATGCGGGGGTGACCGTCGGGTCGGAGGCGACCAGCCGGTCGTGCAGGCACGCACGGAACTGGGTCTCGATGGTCGCGGCGTCGCGGGCCGGGATCCCGGCGGCCACGACTCCCGAGCGCAGCGCCGGTGCGACACTGCTGGCGGCCGGCCCGGACTGGCTGCCGATGATCCCGAAGAAGATAACGCCGATCACCGCGATGCCGATCGAGTTACCGAGCTGCAGCCCGGTGTTGAACACGCCGGACGCCGAGCCCGCGTCCTGCTTCGGCACCCGGTCCAGCACGATGTCGGCCAGCGGTGCGATCACCGCGCCCAGGCCCAGGCCCGCGGCGACCAGGCCCGGCACCAGCTCCCAGGTGGTCACGGCCGCCCCGTAGTGGTGCACGGTCGCGATCAGGCCGGCCATGCCGGCGGCGATGACGAGCGCCCCCGCCATCGTGACCCCGCGCCCGAACCGCGGCGCCAGCCGGGCTGCCGCGCCCGAGGACACCAGGATGCCCAGCGAGAACGGGAGGAAGGTCAGCCCGGCATGGAGCGGGGTGAAGCTGAGGCCCAGCTGGAGGAACAGCGTCAGCACCAGCCCGAACGAGGCGATCCCGAGGAAGAACGTCATCGCGATGGCTATGCCGGCGCTGAACCCGCGCTCGCCGAACAGCCGCATCGGCACCAGAGGTGACCCATCCCTGCGCTCCTTGACCCGCTCCCAGCCGACGAACAGGGCGAACAACGGCGCGGACGCGGCCATCGACACGAAAGTCCAGGTTGGCCAGCCGAGCTGCCGGCCCTGCACGAGCGGGTAGAGCAGCAGCAGCAGCGCCGCGCTGACCAGGCCGACGCCGACCGGGTCCAGCCGGGGCGGGCTGGGCGCCCGCGACTCACGGACGAGCACCGCCGAGGCCACCACCGCGATCACCCCGATCGGCACGTTGATCAGGAAGATCGGCCGCCAGCCGAGGCCGAACAGGTTGTGCTGGATGAGCAGCCCGCCGATGAGCGGCCCGCTGACAGTGCCGAGGCCCGCCGTCACCCCGAAACCGGCCAGCGCCTTGATCCGCTCCGCCGGCGGGAAGATCACCTGGATGACGGCCAGTACCTGCGGAACCATGATCGCGCCCATCGCGCCCTGCACCACCCGGAAGGCGATGAGCTGGCCCGGGCTCTGCGCGGCGCCGCACAGCGCCGACATGAT
>DAITAE010000546.1:0-3469 GCA_036824445.1 Streptosporangiaceae bacterium
GTGTCGTGACGCAGCCGGGCGATGTCCAGCCAGGTGTCGCGGGCGGGGCCGGCCGTGGCGGCCCGCATCCGCCGCCTGGAAGAGGCCGGGGTCATCGAGGGCTATCACGCCCGCATCAGCCCCGCCGCCGCCGGCCTGCCGCTGACCGCGTTCATCCAGCTGCACTGCCACCCCGGCCGCTGCCTGCTGAAAACCTCCGCCGCCGAGAACTTCCCGGAGATCGCCGAAATCCACCGCCTCAGCGGCAGCTCATGCACCATGGTCAAGGTGCGCACCGCCTCGATGGCGCACCTGTCGTCGCCGCTGGAGCGGATCGGCGAGCACGCCGACGCCAACTCCCACATCGTGCTCGAAACACCCTTGGAGCACCGAACGATCCAGATGCCGCCGCCCGCACCTGCGGCCACCCGCCATCCGGGCTGGAACCCCTAACCGCCCGGGCCACCGCGCCATGCCGTTCCGGGCGCGGCAGAATCGCCTGATCTGCGCGGCTAAATGAGACCAACCCCACTCACGCAGTCCGCGCCTAACGGCGGCTACGACGCGGTCAGCGGACGATCCGCTCATCACAAGGCGCGACGGCCGGGCTGCCCGGATGGCAGGCAGGGGCTCACGGCACGGCTCGGGAGCAGAACGCCAGCGCCTGGTTCAGTTCTCGGTGGCGAAGCTCAGCCCGGCTGCGGCGAGGGCGTCGCGGAGCGGGGAGATCGCCTTGGGCCCGATATGGTGCACCCGGGCGAGATCGGCCTCGGTCACCTGGGTGCGCTGCTCCAGGGTGACATGCCCGGCCGCGGCCAGCGCCTGCCGAGCTGGCCTGGCCAGGCCGGAGGCAGGGCCGGGGCCTGGCGGCCCTGCTGCCCGGTCACGCGGCGACCAAGCCGGCGAGGTGGACCAGCGAGTTGCCCAGATGATCCGGGGGGAATGGGGGGAATCCGATGTGCTGGCGGAGGAAGCTGGAGACCGCCGACCAGGTCCCCACCGCCGACAGGCCCACGCCGGGAGCCGGGGAGCGCCCGCCCCCGATTGCAGTCCTGCGCGGCACGCTTTCAGTTTTGCCAACCCCGCCTCCATCGGACGGGGCCAAAGGCACCGGTCCGGGACCCGTCCCCAGCGCCACGCGCCGGCAGCGGAAGTCAGGCTCTCACATCCGGAAGGTGGCATTCGCGGACCGGCCAGTTGAGCGCCGGCAGCCCACTACTTCGAGCCGGTCCGGCGATGGCGCGCTGGCTTGGGTACCGCTGACATCGGTGGGAACGTGGTTGTCATGTCGTTCGCGCCGGTGCCCGCGACCGCGGCGTGGCACCACCGGGGCGCCCGGTCCGGGTTCGAGGTCGCTTACTTCGGCGCCCGCGGTGACGGGTGCCAGATCGAGGGGTGGACGACCGCGATCGAGGACGGCCTAACGTGGGCCGTCGAATACGTCATCGAGGTCGACGCGGTCTGGGCAACCCGCAGCGCCCGGATCCGCGGACGCTCCGGCGCTGGGTTCTCGTCGGCCCTGCTGGAGGTCGACGGCGCAGGCCACTGGCTGGCCGGCGGCAAGCCCGCGCCCTACCTGGACGGCTGCCTGGACGTGGACCTGGAGGCCTCCGCGCTGACCAACGCGCTGCCGGTGCGGCGGATGGGCCTGCTGGTGAGCGGCCGGGCGGCCGCTCCCGCCGCCTACCTCCGCGCTGTCGGCCTGGCGGTGGAACGGCTGGAGCAGACCTATGTGCGAATCACCGACGAGGCCGGCTGCCAGCGCTATGACTATGCCGCTTCCGCCTTCGACTTCGCGGCCCGCCTGGTCTACGACAAGTCCGGCTTGGTGCTCGACTACCCGGGGATCGCCGTCCGGGCCGGCTGATCGGCCTGGCTGACCTCGGCAGCGAATCGGGTGTGCCCGCTGAGCACCGGTAGCACCCCGCCGCGCTGGTACCTGCGCATTGGGCCAGCCGGGCCGCCGGGCAGCCGGCCACCGGCGATCATCAATCGCCTCAATCCCTGAGGCCGGCCTGTCAGCAGCTGAACGCCTCGCCCGGCGGCGCAGGGGCGACGGCAGCAAGGCTCATCCGGCCGTCCTGCCCGGTCGCTATTCACCCAGCGGTCTGTTGTTCCCCCTGGGGCCCGGGCCCACCGGCTCCCGGGCGGCCGGCGTCCTTGCCGGGCCGACGGTGGGGCGAGGAGACTTTGTGGTGTGGCGCGTGGGTGCTCACCACTGTGCCGGTGGCCGGCACCGGTGCGGGTGGGCTGGCCGGCGATGCTCGCCGCCGTTGTGGTGCTCGGCGGTGCCTGCGGCGGGGGCACCAAGGCCCAGCCGGGGGGCCGGGCTGCGGGCGGTGTCGCGCATCTGCGGGTGGTGGCGACAACGGTGCTGTCGCCGCGGATGCGAGACCTGACCGTCGCCTCGCCCGCGCTCGGCGCGACGGTGAAGGTCCGGCTGCTGCTTCCGGTGCACTACGCGGCGCGGCCCGGGGCCCGCTGGCCGGTTCTGTACCTGCTGCACGGCTGTTGTGACACCTACCGGAGCTGGACCCGCTCGACCGACGTCGAGGCGCTGACCGCGCGCAGCGATGTGCTGGTGGTGATGCCCGATGGCGGGAGGGCTGGCTTTTACTCCGACTGGCTGGCTGGGCCGCGCTGGGAAACGTTCCACCTGACCGAACTGCGGCAGATCCTGCAGCGGGACTACCGCGCCAGCGCGGTCATGGCGGTCGCTGGCGCGTCGATGGGCGGCCTGGGTGCCTTGGCCTACGCCGCCCGCCATCCCGGATTGTTCCGCGCCGCCGCGTCCTTCAGCGGGATCGCCGACACCCGCCTGAGCCCGCAGGAGTCGATGCGGTACGTGGACCTGGTCCGCTCCCAGGGTGAGGACCCCACTCATCTGTGGGGCGACCCGCGCCGCGACGCTGCGGTGTGGGCCGCGCACAACCCCTATGACCTGGCGCCCCAACTGCGCGGCACGCAGCTGTTCATCGCGGTCGGCACCGGGCAGCCCGGGCCACTCGATCCGGCCGGCACGGCGGCCAGCACGATCGAATCCTCGCTCGCCGCCGAAAACGCGGCCCTCGCCGGGCGGCTGCGCGCGCTGAAGATCCCGGCACAGCTCGACTTCTACGGCCCGGGCACCCACAGCTGGCCATACTGGCAACGGGACCTGCACCACGCCTGGCCGCTGCTCCAGCACGCACTCGGCACACGCTGAACACGCTCAGCGGCGACTCCGGGCCGAGGGGACGGGCGAACAGATCGACCCGTTCGGCGCGGTATTGACGGCATCCGGCAAACAGAAGACTGGCGCAATTAGGCGGCTCGGCGCGCGTTCTCCCTGGACACTCTCCATCACTTACTGTGACGGATCCTGCGAGCTCGGCCTGACTGCCGTGGGACGACTCGTGGGACGAGTACCGGCCGCATCTCCGTGCAATGTGTGCATTCTGGGCATTGGCGTGTGGCATCTGCGCAGGTAGAGCGCCCGGCGCGGCCGAGC
>DAITAE010000059.1:0-3166 GCA_036824445.1 Streptosporangiaceae bacterium
ACAGCCCACCGATACCGGCCGACCACAGCCCGGCGGGACAGGCGCGGCTACGGCAGGCCCGCCACACTCTCGGCCGCCCCTGCCCCCGAGGCGGCCAGGCGGCCCTCGATCGCGGTGACGGCCGTGCGGAGGTCGCCGGCGTACCTGTCCACCACCTGGGTGAGCCTCAGGGCCTTGCGCCGCCAGGTCAGGTTGACGCAGGCAAGCACGTGACCGCCGGAGCGGACCGGCATCGCAATGGAGCTCCGCCCATCGTCGAGTTCCCGGCGGGTCTTGCTGTAGTGGCCCCCGAAGTCCGGCGCCCGCACGCTGTAGCCGCGCCGCCGGGTCGCCGCCACGATGCGGCGCACCGCCTGCGAGTCGTGTGCCAGCTCGTGGCCGACGACGTCGCGGTCCCGCAGGCGCCGCAGCACGGCTTCGCGCTCGGCGTCCGGGCAGAACGCGAGGTAGGCGCGGCCCGAGGCGGAGCGCAGCAGGTTGGCCCGGAAGCCGATGGGCCCGGCGGGCAGTTCGTCGAAGTACGCGCGCGGGCTGTTGGTCTCGACCACCTCCATGTGGTCCAGCCGCGGCACCGACAGAACCGACGGCCACATCACCCGCTCACACAGCCGCTCCAGGACCGGGGAGGCGATCTCGACCAGCCACGCGGTGTCGTCGAGACGGCCCCGCTGCAGTATGAGGTGGCTCGGCAGGAACGCGCCGTCCGCCATCCGCTGCCACACCAGCCCCTGCCGGTACAGCGTGTACAGAATGCGGGTGAGCGTGGGTTTCGGTATGCCCGTGGCCCGGTGCAGGTCATGCAGGCTGGCGGCGCGCATTTCCCGCAGCTTGGCGAGCACGTGCAAGCCCCGTTCCAGCGACTGGATCGGCTTCACCTTGTAGTGCCGCATCGTCCCGCTCCTACCGGCGGAAGAGTTGTGCTTCCGTCACAATTTCTCACAGTGAAAAGTTGTCAGATTTTCCTTGTCATTCCCAGGAGGCTATGCCAGCTTCGGGCGTGTAACTCGGGAGGAAGCCATGGAACCAGGCGGCCAGCCGCGCAGCTTCCAGCTGCCGTCGGCGATCGAGGACGTTCCGGGCGCCGAGAACTGGCGGTCGATGTACCCGTACTTCACCCGCTTCCAGCCCGGCGATGACAACCGCTTCTGGTTCTACAACTCGATGCACTTCCCCGAGCCCATGCCCGCGTTCGACGCGATCACGGCCGAGATCCCCTACACCGCGATCGGTGCGAACACCACCCGCGTGTTCGTCCTGCCGACCACGCTCGGCATCGAGCACCGGATCGTGAACGGACGGGTATACATCACCGCCATCCCGGTCACCGATCCGGAAGAGATCGGCCGCCGGGCCGCGATCTTCAACGAGCGGGCCGGCTATTACTACCAGAACTGGGACCGCCTCTACGAGGGCTGGAAGGCCCGCATCGCGGGCCTGATCAGCGAGATCGAGGCCGTCACGGTGCCGCCGCTTGACGAGTTCGAGGACCCGCGCGTGGTCACGGAGTCGACCGGCGTGGCCCAGAACCACTACGTGCGGGAGAACTTCCACCGGTGCCTCGACCTTTTCTCGAAGATGTGGCACCACCACACCGAGTTCCTCATGCTCGGCTACGGCGCGTACGTGGTCTTCTTCGAGTTCTGCAAGAACGCGTTCCCCGACATCAGCGAGCAGACCGTGGCCCGGATGGTGGCCGGCATCGACGTGATCATGTACCGGCCGGACGACGAGCTGAAGCGGCTTGCCCGGCTCGCGGTCGAGTCCGGCCTGGCTGACGAGTTCCCGGAGGGTTGCGACCCGGACACGGTGCTCGCCCGGCTTGCCGAACGCGGCGAGGCGGGGCGCGAGTGGCTCGCGGCCTTCGACGCGGCGCGCCATCCCTGGTTCCACGTGTCGACCGGCGACGGCTTCTACCACCACCACCTGAGCTGGAACGAGAATCTCGCGGTCCCGTTCGCCGCCCTGACCCGTTATGTCCGCCAGGTGGCCGCCGGCGAGACGCTGGAGCGGCCCACCAGCAAGCTGGTGGCCGAGCGGGATCGCATCGCCGCCGAGTACCGCGCCCTGCTGGCCACCGAGGAGGACCGCGGCGCGTTCGACCAGATGCTCGGGGTGTGCCGGCTGGTCTTCCCCTACGTGGAGGACCACAAGTTCTACTGCGAGCACTGGTTCACCACGCGGTTCTTCCAGAAGATACGGGCGTTCGGCGAACTGCTCACCAGCCGTGGCGTGCTCGAGGAGGCGGAGGACGTCTTCCACCTCCAGCACTATGAGATCGACCAGGCGCTCGCCGACGTGATGCTGGCCTGGGCCTCGGGCGGCGAGCCGCTCGGTGCCGCGCACCTGCGGCCGATCATCGCCGAGCGCAAGCGGGCGCTGGAGGCGCTCCGCTCGTGGTCGCCGCCGCCGGCGCTCGGCCCGGTGCCGGAGGCGCTCAACGACCCTGCCGTGCAGATGCTGTGGGGCATCACCCAGGACACCATCGAGTCCTGGTACAGCCAGGCGAGCTCCGACAACGAGAAGGAGGTGCGCGGCTACGCCGCCTCGTCGGGGATCGTTGAGGGAACCGCCCGGGTGCTGCGTGACGTCAACGAGATCGGGCAGATCCGCGACGGCGAGATCCTTGTCTGCCCGGTGACGGCGCCGAGCTGGGGCCCGGTTTTCGGGAAGATCAAGGCCGCCGTGTCCGACATCGGCGGGACCATGTCCCACGCCGCCATCGTCGCCCGCGAATACGGGATGCCGGCGGTCGTCGGGACCGGGCAGGCCACCAGGCGAATCAGGACAGGGCACCGGGTGCGTGTCGACGGTGACCGGGGCGTGGTCACCATCCTGGACTGAGCGGGCGCGTGATGATATCCCCCCATCTCACGCGTCCGCTCATCTCTCTGCGCAGCGATGACCGGCCATCGGTCGGCGGTAAGGCCGCCGGTCTCGGCGAGCTGGCAGCGGCCGGCCTTCCAGTGCCAGCCGGATTCGTCATAACGACTGGCGCGTTCCGTCACGCGCTGCAGGCGCTGGACCCGGATGGGGCAATCCCCCGGCAGGTCGGGGGGTTGCCCGCGGACGATGACGGCGCCATCGCGGACGTCAGTGCGCAGGTGCGGAGCCGCATCGTCGGCACGCCGCTCCCGGCCAGGCTGCGCGACGAGATCGCGGACGCCTA
>DAITAE010000059.1:3266-13452 GCA_036824445.1 Streptosporangiaceae bacterium
GCATCGTCGGCACGCCGCTCCCGGCCAGGCTGCGCGACGAGATCGCGGACGCCTACCGTGCCCTGCCGCACCAGCCGGGACCGGGTGGGCCGGATAGGCCGGATAGGCCGGATAGGCCGGGTAGGTCGGATAGGCCGGGTAGGCCGACCGGGGATGTCCCGGTCGCGGTGCGCTCCAGCGCGACCGCAGAGGACAGCGGCAGCGCAAGCTTCGCCGGGCTCCAGGACACCTACCTGTGGGTGACGGGCGCCGACGCACTGGCTGAGCACGTCCGCCTCTGCTGGGCGAGCCTGTACAGCGTCGAGTCGGTGACCTACCGGCGGCACCAGGGGGTGCCGGAAGACGGCCTCGCCATGGGTGTGGTGGTGCAAGTGATGGTCGACCCCCGCTGCGCTGGTGTGTTGTTCACCCGCAGCCCGGTGACCGGCGACACGTCGGTCATCGTGGTCGAGGCGAGCTGGGGGCTGGGATCGGCCGTGGTCAGCGGGGTGGTGACGCCCGACACCTACGTGGTGAGCAGGGTGACTGGGGAGATCGTGAAGCGGGACGTGGCCACGAAGCTGTGCCACCACCAGCGGAACCCGTCCGCGCCGGGGGTATGCCTGCGGGACGTGCCACCGGCGCTGCGCGAGGTGCCCTGCCTGGAGAACGGGGAGATCCTGGCGCTGGCCGACCTCGGCGGCCGGGTCAGCGACCACTACGGGACGCCGCAGGATGTCGAGTGGGCGATTCATGGCGGCAGTGGACCGCAGATCGTCCTGCTCCAGAGCCGCCCGGAGACCGTGTGGTCCAGCCGGGCCGCCAGCCCGGTCGCGGCGCCGACGGCCCGGGCCTTCGATCACGTCCTCCACCGGCTCAGCGCGCCGGGCCGCACGGCGGCCCCGTGACGTCGACCGGCCCGGGGAGCTCCGGCGCCCCCGCGGGCCCGGCGAAGCCGGGGCAGGACGCCCTGACGGCGCCGACGTCGCTGAGCGCCGAGGACGTGCAGGACATCCTGCGCCTCCTCGACACGTTGCCCTTTGACGAGCTCACCCTCGAGACCAGCCGCTTCACACTGCGGGTGCAGCGGGCGGCGGACGGCGGCTGGGCACAGGAGACAACCGTGGCGGCTAGGCCGGCGCCGGCGGAATCCGCGCCGCCCACCGGAACCGCGCCGCAGACCGGACCCGCGCTGCCCACCGGAACCGCGCCGGCAGCTGCACCTCCGCCGCCCACTGGACCCGCGCCGCCCACCGGAACCGCGCCGCCCACCGGAACCGAGCCGGCAGCTGCACCTCCGCCGCCCACCCAGCCAGCGCCGCCGGCCGCAGCCGCGACGGCCACCGACCCGGCCGGCCAGCCTGCCAGCCAGCCTGCGGGGGCCGCGGCCCGCGGCACCGGGACCGAAGCGGGGCCAGGACGGGACGTGCGCGAAGTGCGGGCCCCGTTGCTCGGCACCTTCTACCGAGCGCCCCAGCCGGGCGCACCGCCCTACGTCGAGATCGGCAGCCAGGTGGCGGGCGACACGGTGGTCGCCATCATCGAGACGATGAAGCTGATGAACCCGGTCTACGCGGGCACAGTCGGCACGGTGAGCGAGATCTGCCTGGACGACGGCCAGTTCGCGGAACAGGACGCGGTCCTCATGCGGGTCAGCGCGCGGGCCGGGTAGCAGCGATGCTGCGCCGGATCCTCGTCGCGAACCGCGGGGAGATCGCCGCCCGCGTCGTGTGGACGTGCCAGCGGCTCGGCATCGAGGCCATCCTGGCCGTGTCCGACGCGGACCTGGACTCGCTGCCCGCACGGCTGGCCGACCGGACCGCCCGCATCGGCCCGGCGCCGGCTGCCGCCAGCTACCTGAACGTGGACTCTGTGGTTGCTGCGGCCGTCACCGCGGGCGCGGATGCCGTCCACCCGGGCTACGGCTTCCTGGCCGAGAACCCGCGCCTGGCGCGGGCCTGCGACGCCGCTGGCCTGGTCTTCGTCGGCCCATCGGCGGCGCAGCTCGAGACGGCCGGTGACAAGCTGGCCGCCCGCGCGCAGGCGGCCGCGGCCGGCCTCCCGGTCCTGGCCGGCGCGGAGGTCAGTGACGCCGGGCAAGCCGAGGCTCGCGCGCGGGAGATCGGCTGGCCGCTCCTGATCAAGGCGGCGGGCGGCGGCGGGGGGCGGGGCCTGCGGCGCGTCGACAACGCGGCCGACCTGGCCACGGCGGCCGGGCAGGCCATCGCCGAGGCCCGCGGCGCGTTCGGCGACCCGAGGATCTACCTGGAGCGGTTCCTGACCCGGGCCCGCCACGTGGAAGTCCAGCTACTCGGCGACGGCGAGCGGATCATCCACCTCGGCGACCGTGACTGCTCGCTCCAGCGGCGCTACCAGAAGCTAGTCGAGGAAGCACCCGCGCCCCGGCTCGACCCCGGGCTGCGGGCCGCCATGCACGATGCCGCGGTGACCCTCGGCAGGCGGTTGCGTTACCGGGGGCTCGGCACGGTCGAATTTCTCGCCGACGCCGACGGCGGCGCCTTCTTTTTCCTGGAGATGAACGCGCGCATCCAGGTCGAGCATCCCGTCACCGAGGCGGTCACCGGGCTGGATCTGGTCGCCGAGCAGATCGCGGTCGCGGAAGGCCGGCCGCTGTGGCTGGCGCAGGAGGAGGTGACCCTGACCGGTCACGCGATCGAATGCCGGATCAACGCCGAGGACTGGCGGGCGGGCCTGCCCAGCCCGGGCACCCTCACCCGGGCGGTGTTCCCGGCCGGGCCTGGCATCCGGGTCGACACCGGCGTCCAGGCCGGCTCGGTGGTGCCGCCTTATTATGACTCGCTCCTCGCCAAGGTCATCGTGCACGCGCCGGACCGGCCTCGTGCGGTCAGCGGGCTCCGGCACGCGCTCGATCGCTGCGAGATCGCCGGGGTGACGACGAACCTGGAGTTGCATTCCGGGCTGGCGCGCGACCCCGCCTTCGCGGCGGGCGGGGTTGCCACCGACTTCCTTGACCGCTTCCTGCGGCGGGCGGCGACCGGGGCCGAATCCGGCGCGGCCAGCTCACCCGAGGCAGGTTCACCCGAGCCCGGCTCACCCGGGGCCGGTTCATCCGAGGCAGGCTCACCCGAGCTCCGTTCAACTGAGCCCGCTTCACCCGAGGCAGGCTCATCCGGGGCCGGTTCAACTGAGCCCGGTTCAATTCAGCCCGGTTCAACCGAGCCCTGTTCAACCGAGGCTGGCTCACCCAGGGCCCGTTCAGCCGGGGCCGGCGCATCCCCTGGGCGGCCGGGAATCGAGGCAGCCCGTGGGTGACATCCAGCTGCTGGACACCTCGTTCCGCGACGGCAACCAGAGCCTGTGGGGAGCCACCGGACTCACCACCGCCCAGATGCTGCAGATCGCCCCGGTGATGGACCGGGCCGGTTTCCGGGCGCTCGACTTCACCTCCAGCACCCACATGGGCATTGCCGTGCGGACGCACCGCGAAAACCCCTGGGAACGGATCAGGCTGGTCCACGCCGCGATGCCCAACACGCCGCTGCAGTTCATCGGCACCGGCTTCCGGTTCATCTCCTGGGAGACCGCCAGCCCCGAGGTCATGCGGCTGGTCTACGACCGTCTTGTCGCCAGCGGGATGGGCCGCTTCATCGTGCTCGACCCCATGCACGACATACAGGCCATCCGAGGCACCGCGCGCATGATCCGCGCCGCCGGTGGGCAGGAGGTCGTCGCCGCGCTCACCTACACGGTCAGCGAGGTCCACGACGACGCCTACTACGCCGGCCTCGCCGCGCACATGGCGCGGTGCCCCGACATCGACCGCGTCTACGTCAAGGACCCGACGGGCCTGCTGACACCCGACCGCGCCCGAACGCTCATCCCGGCGGTCCGGGCCCGGCTCGGTGCCAAGCCGCTGGAGCTGCACTCACACTGCACGCTCGGGCTGTCCCCGCTGACCTACCTGACCGCGGCCGAACTAGGGGTGAGCGTGCTCCACGTGGCGTGCGGGCCGCTGGCCAGCGGCAGCTCGCTGCCCGACGCCCAGCGCACGGCCGCGAACCTGCGGGAACTCGGGCACGAGGTAACGGTCGACGACCGCGCCGTGGCGCTGGTCGCCGGCTACCTCCGGCGGCTGGCCACGGCGGAGTCGCGGCCATCGGGCGCGCCACGCGAGTACGACGCGGCCTTCCTGCGCCACCAAGTCGCTGGCGGGGTGCTGACCACGATGCTGCGCCAGCTCACCGAGCTGGGCCTGGCCGACCGTTTCGACGCCGTCATGGCGGAGGTGGCGCGGGTCCGGGCCGAGCTCGGTTACCCGATCATGGTCACACCATTCCCGCAGATCGTGTGCTCGCAGGCGGTGTACAACGTGATCGGCACCGGTCGCTACGCCACCGTGCCCGACCAGGTGATCCGTTACGTTCTCGGAACCTTCGGCCGGCCCACCGGCCGGGTCGATCCCGGCGTCGCCGACCGGATCATGGCCCTCCCCCGGACCAAGGAGCTGATGGCCGAGCCGCCGCCGCCCGGCCTGGCCGAGCTTCGTGCCCGCTTCCACGCGGCTGACGACGAGGAACTGCTGCTGCGGGCGGTCATGCCCGCCGCCGAGGTGGACGCGATGCTCGCCGCCGGGCCAGCGCGCCGCCACTACAACCCGGATATCGCTGGCGTGCTCGGGCTGCTCGCCGAACTGGGCTCACGTCCCGGCCTCACCCACATCGCCGTCGGCATGCCCGGCTTCCGGCTGGAGCTCCGCCAGGCCCGGGCGGAGGCCATCCATGGCCGGTGACGGCCTCGTGCCATGGGCGGTGCGGGAGCGGCTGCGCTCGGCCCGCGGGTTCGTCTTCGACCTCGACGGCACGCTCGTGCTCACCGACCGGCGCAACGACGCCTTCACCCCCCTGCCCGGCGCGGTGGCCCTGACGCGCTGGCTGGCGGCCCACGGCCTGCCGTTCGTTGCGTTCACCAACGGCACCACGAAGACGGCGCGGGGCTACGCGCGGGCGCTGGCCGAGGCCGGGTTCCGCCTAGGCGATGGCTCGGTGCTGACGCCGGCGGTCAGCGCCGCCGAGCTGTTCACCCGGCGCGGCTACCGCTGCGTCATGGCACTGGGCGGCGACGGCCTGGCCACCCCCCTCCGGGAGGCGGGCATCGAGGTGACGCCGCCGGACGGGGGACGCCCGGTGGATGCGGTGCTGGCCGGCTGGTACCGCGAGTTCTCCATGGACGCGCTGGAGGCGGCCTGCGAGGCAGTGTGGCAGGGCGCCCGCCTGTACAGCTGCTCCCAGTCGGTCTTCTTCGCCACCGCCGAGGGCAAGGCGATCGGCACCTCACGGGCGATCTCCGCGATGATCCGCAGCGTGACGGGCTGCCGGGTAGCGGTCGTCGGCAAGCCGTCGCTGCACGCGCTGCGCAGCGCCGCCCGCCGGCTGGGGGTCCGGCCCGCCGAGCTTGCCGTGGTGGGCGACGACCCCGAGCTCGAGGTCGCGATGGCCCACCGGGGCGGGGCGCTGGCGGTCGCCGTCGGAACCGGGGTCGGCACCAGCAGCGCGTTCGCCCGGCTGCCCGGGGAAGGCCGGCCTCATCTCATGGTGCACGGCGTCGGCGAGCTCCTGGAACTGTGCCGGGAATCGGCCGGCCCGGGGCCGGATCGGAGTAACCCGTGACGGACCGCGCGAGCCGCCGGCCACGACGGGCGGACCTATCTGCGCATCGCTACCTGCCGGTCTCGCTGGAGGAGCTCAAGTTCTTCTTCCAGACCGGTGCCGAGCAAGTCTTGGGCTCTGACGCTCACCAGCGTTTACGCGGATAGCTGGAGGGCCTGCTTCACCCGTTAGCGGGAGGGGCTTGCTTCACGCCGCTAGCGGGAAAGGCCCGCCGTCGCCGACCCCCGCAGCCGGGCCACCGTGGCGCGCAGTTCCTGCAGCTCCCGGGTGAGCTCCGCGACGCGGCGCCCTTCGTCTGCGCCGGAGTCGGACTCGGCGATCTCCCGGATGCGGCGGACCTCACGGTAGAGCGGGTCGAGACCGCCGTCCCCCGGCCCGGTGCGCGCGCCGGTGTCACCGGGCATGACGGCGGCGCGCACAGGTGATCCGCAATGAGGACAGTGCAGCATCTCGCTCACATCGGCTCCGGCGGAAGCGGTCGAGGCGGCGGTCCTGGTCACCGGCCTTCCCGCGGCATCTGCGGGCGGGCCAGCGCCCGGTCTGCGCCCTGTGCGCACGTTACGCCCGGCTTCGGGTGGCGGACAATGAGCGGCGCCCCAAAACCGGCGGGACCGTTTCTGGGGGCGATCACAAAACGGTTTACGCGCGCACTGCCCTGCCTGGCCGTTTGTGCTGCCGGGGGCGCCCGCGCCGGGCCGCTTGGTGGTCAGGTATTTGTGGCCGGCCACAGGGCGCTCACGAGCAATGTTGTGCCGGCGCCCGGTGCGCTGGCGCCGGCCCACTCGCACACTGGAATAGCCGGAAATAGGTCGACCGCACGGCGGCCGCGTCGGTCCGGCAGCCGCAAGCAAGCGCCCTGGGCCCTTCGGAGGCAGGCCCTGGGCCCTTCGGAGGCAGTGTGGAAGCCGACTTCAGGGTGCGCCCGGCCGGGTCCTGCGACTGTCGCACGGACATCGGGCGGCTGCTGATCACGTGCCCGGACCAGCCGGGAATCGTTGCCACGGTTCCGGGTTTCCGCTTCTCCAGCGGCGCAAACATGACCAAGTCGCGACAGTACTCCGCCGATCCGTTTGGCGGAACTATTTTTCTCCGGACTGAATTCCGCCTAACGGGGCTCGCCGAATCTTCCGATGATTTTCCGGCGAGTTTCGGTGAAATTGCCGGCCGATTCTCGATGCGCTGGCAAATGACCAGGACCGGGCCCGTGAAAGGACGTACGCGATGACGGTTGGCCAGCGTCCCGGGCGGGCGGCGCGCCGCGGCGGCAAGGCCGTGACGGGCCGCCCAGGACGCGGCGCGCGAAGCATCGCGGCGTGGCCGCGGCCGGTGCGGCCCCGCCCGCCCGCGTGGCTGCTGTACCGCATCCAGCCGCTGCTCGCGCCCAACACCTTCTATCGCCGCCTCGCGGGATGGCTGGAAGGATCGCGGGGCCGGTACCGGATCTTCGCCGCAGCGGAGAAGACGGTCAAGAACGAGATTTTCGGCTGCCGCATGTGCGGTCAGTGCGCGCTGCCGGTCACCGGGTATGCCTGCCCCATGACCTGCCCCAAGCAGTTGCGTAACGGGCCCTGCGGTGGGGTTGGCAGCGACGGTTCCTGCGAGGTCTATCCGGACCGGCGCTGTGTGTGGCTGGTGGCCTGCGAACGGGCGGAGGACAACGGCCGGATCGCCGACCTGCAGCTGCTGCAGCGGCCCATCGACCACCGGGGCTGGGGACAGAGCTCGTGGGTCAACTACTGGACCGGGCGCGACGACGGCCTGTGGACCACCGGCGACGGCCCGGCTCCGGCCATCGGACGTCGCGCACCAGTGGCGGGGCCGCGATGACCTCAGCGCCGTCCTCGCTGCGCAGCAGTCTGGAGTCCGCGCGGGCCACGGTGACCGCCGAGGTAGGCCCGCCGCGCGGAGCCGATCCGGCTGCGGTGCGCCGCAAGGTGGAGCCGTTGCGGGGCTGGGTGGCCGCGGTCAACATCCCCGACGGCCAGAGCGCGCACGTGCGGATGTCCAACTGGGCGGGCAGCCTCCTCGCCCTCGACGCGGGCGTCGAACCGGTGATGCAGGTCACCTGCCGTGACCGCAACCGGATCGCGCTCCAGTCCGACCTGATGTCCGCCGCCGCCCTGGGTATCCCGAACGTGGTCCTGATGACCGGCGACCACCCGCGGTTCGGTGATCACCCCGACGCCAAGCCGGTCTTCGATCTCGACGGCGTGCAGCTGGTGTGGACCGCCCGCACCATGCGCGACGAGGGGCGGCTGCTGTCCGGGCGGCAGCTGGACCCGCCACCATCCTGGCTCATCGGGGCGGTCGAGAACCCGTTCGCGCCGCCGGTGCGATTCCGCGCGGCCAGGCTCGGCAAGAAGGTCGCCGCCGGGGCGGATTTCGTGCAGACGCAGTTCGTCTTCGACGTCCCGGTGTTCACGCGGTGGATGGCCGATGTCCGGGACCTCGGGCTGCAACAGCGCTGCAAGATCCTGGCCGGGGTCGGGCCGGTCCGCTCCCTGCGGGCACTGGAGTTCATGAGCAACAACATCCCTGGCCTGTGGATCCCGGACGAGATCGGCCGCCGGCTGCGCGGCGTTCCGGCCGACCGGGTCGCCGACGAGGGACTGGCAATGTGCGCCGAGATCATCCAGCAGATCCTGCGGATCCCGGGGGTGAGCGGTGTCCACGTCATGGCACCGGGCTTCGAGCACGGCATCCCCGAGGTTCTCGCCCGTGCGGGACTCGCCCGTGCGGCAACGGACCGGCCCGGGCAGGCAGAACCGGCCACCGCGGGGGCCGCACGCAGCGCGCGTGCGGCGGGCACCGCCGGGACCGGCGGCGGGAGCGGTCATGCACATTGACGTCCGCCCGGTCGCGAGGCTGCGGGGCCCGGGCGCGGTGGATGTCCCGGCGGCGCTCGGTCCCGTCTTCAGCGCGCTGAGCACGAGCCCGGTCGACCTTGCCCGGCTCCGGGTCGTCTGCGACTGGATTCAGTACCGCAACAATTTCACCGAACCGGTCGCCTGCCGCCCCGTGCTGGCGGAACCGGTGCCGGCGGAACCGGTTCTGACGGAACCACGGCCGGCGGAACACGTGACAGCGGAACGCACACCGGCGGCAACCGCGGCCTCCGCACGGCAGGACGGCCTGGAGATCGCCATCGACCTGCGCCGCAGCGGCGAGACCGACGTGGCGACGCGGATCAAGGAGGTGCTGGCCGCTCCCCTGGATGCCACGCCGCCCGGGCACATCGCGCTGGAGCCGTGGGTGCCGGCCAGCGAAAGCTGCATCTGGCAGTTCAACACGCTCTACTGGCAGGCGCTGTCGCGATGGGAGCAGGCCACCGGCCGGGAGTACGAGCGGGCGCTGCCGGGCGGGGAGAGCGACGCGCGCAACACCGCGGCCGTGACGGAGATGATCGGCGAGCTGTTCCGCGTGTGGGACGAGCTGGACGCCCGGCATGCCCTGCCTCCCGAGCTCTACATCGTGGAACTCGGCGTCGGCAACGGGAGCCAGGCCCGCACCTGGCTGGACACCTTCGCCGAGCTCGACCGCGGTCACGGGCGCGACTACTACCGGCGGCTGCACTACCTGATGGGTGACTACTCGCCGCACGTTCTCGAGCGCGCCCGGCAGGCGGTGGCTCATCACGGTGACCGCGTCAACGGCCTGGTGCTCGACGCCACCCGCCCCCTGCTCACCCTGGGCTTCCTGCGCGGCAAGGCGTTCTGCGTTTACATCTCCAACGTCTACGACAACCTGCCGACCGACGAGCTGGCGAACATCGGGGGCCGTCCCTACCTGGTCGAGGTGCGCGCCTACCTCGGCGACGAGGAAGTGGGCCGGATCAGGGCGCGCCACGGCCTCCCGGAGGGCGCGCTGGGCGGGCTCACCGAGCGGCTGCTCCGGCTGGGGCCGGACCTGCTGGCCGAAACCACGCCCGAGACCTTCGCCGACGCCGGCCGGGTGGTGGCGTTCTGGCGCGACGTCTGGGCCGCGCTGCGCCTGCAGGAGCGTTACGTCCCCCTGGAAGGGCTCGACGCCTACCAGGTCTCCCCCTCGCTGACCGGAGAGATTCTGCGGCCACTGATGGGCAGCGGCGGCGACATCCGGATGCACGCCAGCAACGGGGCCCTGGCCAGCTTCGAAGGCACCCTGCCGCTGCTCCACCCGTTCGGCCGGCTGCTCTGCCACGACCTGTTCCTCACCGAGCCGGGCCAGTACCACACCGGGTTCTTCGGGCCAGGCAAGTACGACGGCTCGGTCGTGAACTGGGTCAACGGGCCCCTGCTCCAGCTCATCGGCAACCGCCGCGGGTTCGACGTGCAGATAGCGCCATTCGGCGCCCGCCCGGGATCGAACGTCAAGACGCTCACCGCACAGGTCCGGGACTGACCGCCATGACAGCACGGAACCCGTCGTCGCTGCTCCCCACCACGGTCGTCGGCTCCTACCCGGTGCCGGAGTGGCTCGAACGCCTCAAGACCGATTACTACCAGCGCCGGATCAGCGCCCAGCACCTCAATGAGATCCACCAGGTCCCAATCAAGGCGGCGCTCAAGGACCCGGAGCTC
>DAITAE010000547.1:0-3465 GCA_036824445.1 Streptosporangiaceae bacterium
CGTTGCCGTGCCCCAGCGGCGCCACCTCGCCCGTCATGGACACACTCTAAAGGCGCGGCCCTTGCCTAGCATCTGTGTCGTGTCCCCCAGCCCTGGGCTGCTGACCCGGACGCGGCGGCCGACGGCCGTCCGGTCGCGGCTACCCGCCCCGCTGACCGGTGACGGGCCTGGCACCCGCGGCGTGACGCCGTGCCAGTTCCCGGTAGATCCCGGGATTGGCCTGCACCCACTGCTTCGCACCGGCGGTGAGCTCCCCGACAACCCGGGCGGGGACCCCGGCGGCGAGCATGCCATCGGGAATGGTCATCCCCGGCGGCACGGTAGCGCCTGCCGCGATCAGCGCCCGGCCGCCGACGGTCGCGCCGTCGAGCACGGTGGCGCCGTTGCCCACCAGCGCTTCCACGCCGATGACCGCGCCATGGACCACGCACAGGTGACCGACCGTCGCCCCCTCTCCGACCTCGGTCACCGGGTCGCTGCCCCCGTGCAGCACCGACCCGTCCTGGATGTTGGCACCCCGCCGCACGACGATCGGCCCGAAATCGGCCCGCAGCACGGCCCCGTACCAGACAGATGCCTCCGCCTCGACGCGCACATCCCCGACCAGGGTGGCGGTGGGCGCGATCCACGCGGCGGAGCTGACCTTGGGCTCACGGCCCTCAAATGCGAACAGCGGCACCCGCCAATGATGCCACCGCCACGGGATCGCTCGGCGGGTCAGACGTAGAGCCGGCCGGCGAGGTATTTCAGGCCGCTGTCGACCTGGGTGGTGACCACGCGGTGGCCGGGACCAAGCCGGCGGGCGATCTCCAGCGCGGCGACGAGGTTGGCGCCGGTCGAGGGGCCGGAGAATATCCCCTCGGCGCGCGCGGCCCGGCGGGCCATCTCGAACGCCTCGGCCTCCGGGACGGCGATGACCTCGTCGTAGTCGGAGGGGTCCAGCAGTGGCGGGCGGTAGCCGATGCCGCCGCCCTCGATGTGGTGGGTCCCGGGCGGCCCGCCCGACAGCACGGCCGACTCACCAGGCTCGACGACGGCCCGGTGGAGTGCGGGGGCGGCGGCTGCCAGCGCGCGGCTGACGCCCAGAAAGCAGCCGGCGGTGCCGACGTAGGTGCAGAACGCGCTGACCGGCGGCGGCCCGGGGAGCTGGTCCAGCACTTCCTCGCCGAGCCTGCGGTAGCCGTCCACCATGTCGGCGTTGTTGAACTGGTCGGTGGCGAACGCGCCCGTCTCCGCGGCGATCTCGGCTGCCCTGCGCATCATCGCCGGAATCAGCTCAGGCGTGATGCCGTCGGGACTCGGTATCAGCTCGACCACGGCGCCGAACGCCCGCATCGTGCGGATCTTCTCGACCGCGAACGCATCGGAGGACACGATCCGCAGCGGGTAGCCCTTCACCGCGCAGACGAACGCCAGCGACGAGCCGGTGCTCCCGCCGGTGTACTCGACGACCGGCTGGCCCGGCCGCAGGCGGCCGTCGGCCTCAGCGGCCTCGATCATCGCCAGCGCCATCCGGTCCTTGTAGGAGCCGGTGGGGTTGGCCGCCTCCATCTTCACCCAGACCTCGGCGCAGTCGGCGTCGGTCATGCGTGCCAGCCGCACCAGGGGCGTGCCCCCGATAGCGGAAATTCCGCCCGGACGATCCACTCGAACCTCCATCGCTTCACAACAACTGCTTGAGCAGGCCCTCGATGCTCGTCGTCTCGTCGTTGGCGAGGATCACGACGCAGACCGCGTGGGCGGGGATCCAGGCGGCGAACGACTGGTAGCCGGGGTTGTCGCCGGGATGGAAGTAGGCGGTCTGCCCGGCGATCGTGCCGACGAACTGACCGTATCCATAGCCGTCGCCGGTCAGCCATCCGTCGCCGGAGCCGTCACCGGTGCCGACCGGCGCGTGTGCCGTGCGCAGCAGCCGCAGCGAGCTGTCGGTGAGCAGTTGCCCCGAGTGGAGAGCGGTGGTGAACCGGGCCAGGTCGCCGACGGTGGAGCAGATATCGCCGGTGCCCGGCATGGCACTGAGGTCCCACGGCACGACCGGCTCGCCGTTCCGGTAACCGCGCGCCGTGACCGCGCCCGCCGGCGCACCAGCGGCGGTGGTCGACGTCAGCCCCAGCGGGGACAGGATCCGCTCGGTGATGAAGCCCGGGTACGGCCGGCCGCTGGCCCGCTCCACGATGAGCCCGGCCAGCAGGTAACCGGGGCTGCTGTAGCGCCATTGCGTGCCCGGCTCGGTGAGCAGCGGCGCCTGCTGAATCAGGGCCAGGCGGTCGCGGATGCTCATCGGCTGCGAAGGTTCGAAGCCGGGCGCGTCGCCCCAATGGCGTACCCCGGCGGTGTGGGTCAGCAGGTGGTGCAGCGTGACCTGCTGCCACTGCGCCGGGCTGCCCGGCAGCCAATGTGCCACCGGCTCGCCGAGCGCAACCGCACCGGACTCGGCGAGCATCATGACCGCGGTGGCAGCGAACTGCTTGCTCACCGAGGCGATCTGGAACCGGGTCTGCGGCGTGCACCCGGCGCCGGACCCGGCGTCGGCCAGGCCCCCGGCCAGCTCCACCTCGACCGATCCTGCCCTGGTGACTGTCACCGCGCCACGCAGGCCCTCGACCGATCGCACAGCGCGATCCTAGCCGCGCGGAACCGGCCGCCTGTCGTGACCGCCTACCGCGAGTGCGTGCCGCGGACATTGGCCGGCGAGGAACGGGCTGATTGCGCCGCACTCGCTGCCGGTGATGACCGCCATTACCTGCCGCCGGAAATTAGCGACCAAATTGTAATTCGGATGGGATTTATAGATTTACTTTAATGTGATACGGTGGTTGAGATAGCTGATAATGTCTCGCCGTGTGGCTAGCGATAAAGAACGCATCCGGGACGCGCCATCCGCAGACGGAACGCATGGGCTGTTGCAACGCGGGCCCTGGCATACCAGGACTTCGAGACCTCGTTTACCGGCGTGCTCAGCTGGAGCGATGTACAGCGCGGCAGGCGCCCCGGCATCCTGCTGATCCACGGCGGGGCCGGGCTCGACGAGCATGCGCGAGATCAGGCACGCCGTTACGCCGCGCTCGGTTATGTCGTCCTCGCGTGTGACATGTTTGGCGACGGAATCGCCGGCGACCGGGAGCGCGTGATCCAGTGTCTCACCACACTGCGCGATAACCCGGCGCTTCTCGTCCGGCGCGGCCGTGCCGGACTGACGGCGCTCTCGCGCTGCCCGGAGGCCAGCGGGCACATCGCCGCCGTCGGCTTTTGTTTCGGCGGGATGGCCGCGCTGGCGCTCGCCCGGGCTGGCACGCGGCTGGCGGGCGCGGTGAGCATCCACGGCAGCCTGGCGACGGCCAGTCCCGCGCAACCCGGATCGGTCACGGCCAGGCTGCTCGTTTGCCACGGCGCAATGGACCCGCACGTCCCGATGGCCGACGTCGTCGCCTTCGCCGAGGAGATGGACCGCGCCGGAGCCGACTG
>DAITAE010000060.1:0-4542 GCA_036824445.1 Streptosporangiaceae bacterium
CTGCGGGCCTGTTGCGGACCAGGTGGATGGTGCGCTCACGGTGGAGGTGCACCCATTCACCTACAGTCCGCGCAAAGGACAAGGCGTTGATCTTGATGTTCACGTTACCGCACAGCGGGAGATGCTGGGCCTCACCCGGTGCCCCGTGCACCTGCTGGTAGAGGTCAGAGATAAATCGGTGCCGGATCCCGTGTACTGCAAGCTGCTGACCCTGCGGTCTTCGGCTATGTCCATCCGGCATACCGAGGCCGTGCCTTTGGGTAAGGGCGCAGATCTTCACTCCGTTCGCGTGATCGCGGCCCGCTGCGGGCTCGTGGCGAGCGCCCGCTGCCTGCTTTCGCCAATCCCCGTGTGCTAATTGCGTGACTATCCCGATACCGGCCGAGGATTCCTGGACTTGGCGCGCCAGCAGCTACGCCGGGACTGGGGGCTCTGCAGGCGTCGCGGTTGCGGCGCGGTCGAGTAGTGACTGACAGCGCAGGCGGCGCGCGATGTCGCGGGCCTCGCCGCTCGCGGCTGCCGCGGCATCGTTATCGCTCACGCGGGTCAGGTGCTGGGCGTAGTCGAGCAGGCCGTAAGCGAGATGATAGGGGGTGCTCAGCTCGCGCAGGCTGCCGATCGCCAACGCAAAGGACGCCTCGCCGCCCTCGCCGCCGTCGTGGTCGGCGAGGCGGGCGCGGACTAGGTCGCGCTCCGCCCGCAGCATGGAGGCCAGGTGCCCCGGCTGGCTGGGGTCGAGCAGGGCGAGGAGGTTGCGGACGGTGGCGATGTCAGCCAGCTCATGAGCGGTGCGGGCGGCCAGCGGCCACGCCCAGCGCATGAAGTCGTGGCTTATCCCGAGGGCATCGGCGTAGGCGAGCGTGCCGCGCGCGTGGTGCAGGGTGTTCCCCGGCTGGCCGAGGGCGGCGGCGGTGAAGGCTTCCACGACGCTGATCAGCGCCTTGTCCTGGGGGTCCTCGCTGGCCCGCAGGTCCCCCAGCCCCGCCAGTATGGTTTCGGCGGTTGCGACGTCTCCACGCAGCGCTGCCAGCCATCCCCGGCAGCAGGAGAGATACCCACCGTCGGTCAGCCCGTCGGAGTCCAGCGCCCGGGTGAGCTCCGCCTCGGCGGCGTCCCAGTCACCGAGCTGCAGCAGTGCCTGGAACAGGTTCGTGGTCGCGAGCTGCAGGTAGTCCTGGGCGCCGGCCCGGCGCAGGTGCTCGGCGGCGGTTCGTGCGGCCTCCGCTCCGGCGGCGGGATCGGTGACCGCCACCGCGTCGGCCAGGTTGAGCAGCACGCCTCCCAGGCGCAGATTGTCGCCCGCCTGCTCCGCGAGCCGTGCGCCTTCGCGGAAGTGGGCGACCGCCTCGGGGCGTCGCTCAGCAGTGGTGAGGTAGATGCCGCGGGTCAGGAACAGGTCGCTGAGCTGCCCGGCGCCGACGCCGAGGGCCTGGCCGAGAATGAGGGCCTCGGTGCTGGCCGCATCCGCTTCGGGCGAGCCCGCGAACACCTCCAGCGCGGCGAGTTCCTCCAGCGCGCGCACGGTGTCAGTGTCGGGGTCTGCGCGCAGCACCTCCACAGCGGCGGTGAGCTGTTCACGCGCCTGGGCATGGCGGCCCCACCGGCGCAGCGCCTGCCCGGCAGTGGCCTGGGCGCGGGCTGCCGCACGGGATTCGCCGCGCTGCATGTAGAGGTCCCGGGCACGTTCGGTGTCCTGGACCGCCGTGGGGTAATCGCCGTTGGTGGCGGCGGCCCGTGCGGCCTTCTCCCACAGCGCGGCGGCCGTCGGCTCCCCTTGTGCCGTGTCCGTCTCGGTGAGCTGCGCGGCGGTGGTGTAACTGGTGGCGGCGCGGGCGGGGGCGCCGGTGCGCTCGGCACGCTCGGCCGCCCTGGTCAGCGCGGTGATGGCGTGGTCCCGGATCTCGCCGGTATCGGGGTCTGCGGGGATGGAGTTGAGGGCGTCAAGGTAGTGGCGGGCGATGACGTCGACGACCTCTTCGCCGTCGCCGGGGAAGGCGGCGCGCAGGTGGGCGGCGACGGCGAGGTGGCGTGACTTGCGGTCACGGAGGGACAGGGTGTCGTAGGCGACCTGGCGCAGCATCTGCTGAGCGAACCGGTAGCTGCCCCGCTCGGGGGATAGCGGGTCGGCGGAGACGCTGAGCACCTCGCGGCGCACCAAGTCTGCGAGCCCTGCCTGCACCGCGGTTTCGTCCTGCCCAGACACCGCGACCAGCGCCTCGGCAGGGAACGTGCTGCCCAGCACCGCCGCGTCCGCCACCAGTCGCCGCACGCCCGGTTTGAGTGCGTCGAGCCGTGCGGCCAGCAGCGCGTGCAGGCTGTCCGGGACCACCAGTTCCCCGATGTCACCAACCAGGCGGTATACCCCGTCGACGGGCTGCACGATGTCGCGGTCGATCAGTGCCCGCACCGTCTCCACCGCGAACAGCGGCACGCCCTGCGCCTGGCTGGTGACCGCGGCGCGAGCCGGCGGCGGCATCCCCGGCACCAGGGCATCCACCAGGGCATCCATCGAGGCCGGGTCGAGCGGGTCAAGGGTCAGCGTCACGCGGTTCCGCCCGGTGCCGAACCCGGGCCGGGCCTGAGCCAGCTCGGGGCGGGCGAACACCAGGACGTAGATCGGCAGGTCAAGAGCCCAGTCGATGAGGTGGTCCAGAAAGTCAAGCAGGCCCGCGTCGGCGTACTGGGCATCTTCGATCAGCAGCGCCACCGGCTTCACCGCTGCCAGGCGCTCGAAGAACAGCCGCCATCCAGCGAACAGTTCCTGGCGCGTCAGCGACTTCCCGCCGTCCTCCGCGAAGGTAACGCCGAGCAGTCGGCCCAGCCGCACCCCAATGTAGGCTCGCTCACCCGGATCGGGAACGAACCTCTCCAGCCCCTCCTTCAGCCTGTCCGCCGCCACATCGGCGGGGTCTTCCTCGGCGATCGCAAGCCGTTGCCGCACGATCTCAGCCAGCGCCCAGAACGCCACCCCATCGCCGTAGGACAGGCACCGGCCCCGGTGCCACCACACCTCTTCCGCAAGGCCATCGCTGTACTTCTCGAACTCCCACCCGAGCCGGGACTTACCGACCCCGGCCAGCCCGGAGACCAGCACCAGGCGCGGTGCGCGGCGCTCCGCGGCGGCATGAAACAGATCTTTGACCGTGCGCAGTTCCGCGTCCCGCCCTACTAGCGGTGCTTCGAGCCCATCGACTCGCTGGACGCCGCCCACACCGGACAGCACCCGGACCGCCCGCCACAACCGCACCGGCTCGGCCTTGCCCTTCATCCGGTGCTCGCCCGCGTCGGCGAACCCGACCGCGCTGCTGGCCAGCCGCTGCGTCGCCCCATCCACCAGCACCTGTCCCGGATCCGCCGCCGACTGCGCCCGCGCCGCCGTGTTCACCGCGTCCCCGGCCACCATCCCCTGGCCCACCGCGCCAAGCGTGACGGCCACCTCACCGGTCACCACTCCCGCCCGCGCCGCCAGGCCCGCCACTCCGATCTCGCCGCCCAGCGCCCGCACCGCCGCCACCACGTCCAGCGCCGCCCGCACCGCCCGCTCCGTGTCCCCCTCGGCCGCTACCGGCGTCCCCCACACCGCCATCACCGCGTCTCCGATGAACTTTTCCACCACCCCCCCGTACCGTTCGATCACGGTCCTCGCCAGTTCGAAATACCGGCTCAGCAGCTCCCGGACCAGCTCCGGATCCCGCGACTCCGACAGCGACGTGAACCCCACCACGTCGCAAAACAGCACCGAGCACACCCGCCGCTCCGCCACAGGTGCCTCGTCCGGCTCGCCGCCCGGCGCGACTGGGTGGACCGGCGTGGCGGCGGGCGGTCCCGGAGCCGTATCGGAGAGCGCAAAGCCGCACGCCCGGCAAAAACGCTGACCAGGGGTGACAGGCTCACCACAGGACGGGCAGCCCGCCAAGGGAGCGCCACAATCACCGCAAAACCGGTCGCCCCCCGCTAGGGGCGCACCGCACTGCCAGCACGCCGCCATCAGGCAATTGTATTGCAGCGGCCGTATCTGGCCAGCCAAAAAGCGGTCGCCGCAACGGTGGACGCCCGGCCAACGCTGCGGCCGTCCGCCCGCGGCGGTTCTGATGGGCGCCGGCTGACGCTTGGGCTGTGCGCGGTCCGTATCAGGATGCCCGGCGAGCCCAAGGCGGCACCACGGGGCCGCAGATGCGCAACGCTGGCGACATGCAGTCCGTCGCTTCGCAGTGGCGCAGCCTCAGCGCACGCTGAACCACCGTCACCACCAAGCGAAGCTCCGGCCGGCAAGTCAGGAGATCCATATTCAGAAAAAGCGCGATTATGCCTGGAGATCCAGGGATTCCCGATTTCACCGGCCAATTCGTCACGATATGAGGAACGAGCATGTAATTGAGGCCGGCGCGGCTATCGAAGCTTGCGTCGCGGGCCAAGCTCGTCCTCGGCCACGACTACCGCCCGCTAGGACTATCCCTGGGAGCCGGACGGCGTCGGGGCGCCGGTGCCGGGTAGCGGCTGCGCCATCCGCTTGACGTTAACGAGGTTGGTGTACGTCACGTT
>DAITAE010000060.1:4642-13395 GCA_036824445.1 Streptosporangiaceae bacterium
TGCGCCATCCGCTTGACGTTAACGAGGTTGGTGTACGTCACGTTGTCGGTGGTCGAGTTGCGGCCGTAGGTCCCGCAGCCAAGCGTGAGTGACGGCGTCAGCCCGTTGCCGAGGCCGATGCATCCCTGCGCCCCGGGACTATTGATCAAGATCCGGCTCGCTGGCATCTGCTGGGCGAAGGACAACTGCCGCCGTTCGCTCCGCGTGTGGATGATTGCCGTGTGGCCGCAGCCGCTGTTGCCGAGGATCTGCCGGCAAAGCCGGAGGCCGTCGTCCTCGCCGTCGGCGGTGAACAGCGACAGGAGAGGGGCGAGCTTTTCCCTGCCGTACGGACCCGAGACGCCCTCGCGGGGCAGCGCGGCGACGAGCAGGCGCGTGCTGGCCGGCACGTCGACGTCCGCCGCGGCGGCGATGACCGTGGCAGCCTGTCCCAGCACACTATGGCGCAGGCGGCCATCCTGATCGTCGAAGGCGATCCGCGCCACGCGGCCGCATTCGGCGGCGTCGAGCACGGCCGCGCCGGCCGTCCGTAGCGCGTCGATGAAGGAGTCGCGCACCGACCGATCGACGACGAGGTTGTTCTCCGAGCCGCAGATGATGCCGTGGTCAAATGCCTTGCTGGCCACCACCATCTGGGCGGCCGCCTCGACGTCGGCGTCCGCGCAGATCCAGGCAGGCGCGTTTCCCGACCCGACCCCGATCGCGGGCGTACCGGAACTGTAGGCGGCCTTGACCATGGCCGTTCCGCCGGTCGCGAGGATCAGCGACACCCCTGGGTGGCGCATCAGCGCCGCCGTGGTGGCCCGGGTGGGGCGCCGCGGGACGCTCTGGACGAGATCGGCCGACGCCCCGTGCCGCCGCAGGACCCGGTGGAGCAGGTCCACCGTCGTGGCCCCGACTTTTGCGGCGGCGCGATGGCAGCTCACGATGAGCGCGTTCCGCGCCTTTACGCAGATCAAGGTCTTGAACACGAGCGTCGAGACCGGGTTGGTCATCGGGATGAGCCCCAGCACGACCCCCATCGGGTCGGCGATCTCCGTCAGCGCCTCCCGCTCGCTGCTGCCGACGACACCCACGCCCGGCTTTCCTACCAGCGACTGCGCCACATCGAGGCTCGCGAACCGGTTCTTGTCCGCTTTGTCGGTCACGGAGCCGATGCCGGTCTCGGCAACGGTCGCCGCGGCGAGCTCGTCCGCATGGTCTGCGATCTCGGTGGCCAGGGCAGTGATCAGGCCATCCACCTCGTCTTCGGGCCAGCCGGCGATGCTCTGCTGGGCCGCGGCCGACCGTGCGACGAGCGCGTCCATGGCTGGGTCCGGCTCACCCGTGAGGATGAATTCCTCAAGGTCCTTTGAGAAGGCGCGGGCCTTCGTCGCGGCGTTGCGGGCCAGCCAGCGCAGCATCAACACGCCTGTCGGTGGATCGCGGTCGCACAATTCACCCAGTGCGCCTGCGGACAGGCGGCGGGCGACGACATCGGTGTGCGCATAGACGCTCGCGGACCGGGGACTGCCGTCGAGCAGGCCGAACTCTCCGCAGACGGTGCCCGGCCCCATGTACGACACGACGCCGTCGCTGTCGAAATCTGGCCTTTCCACCTCCACGCGCGCCTCGCCCGAGACGATGAAGTAGCACGCGTCGCCTGGGCTGCCCTCGCGCATGAGGCAGGTTCCCCGGCGGAACTGCACGGTTTCCAGATGCGGCTCCAGCTGTGACATCGCGACGTCGCCGAGCTGCCGCTGTGCGGGCTCTGTAGCCATGCCGACCCTCCTTCGGTCGCCGCGAGGCCCACCCCGGCCATTCCGCGTCAGCTGCCACCGTGGTGGCCGCGGGCCGGCCCGGACGGGATGAGGCCGCCCGGCCCGGCGCGATCCGCTATCTAATGGTGTACCGAAGGCCAGCTACCAGCGCCAGGGGCGATCCCCCTCCTCAGTTGTCGCACACCGCTGGCGCCGCGGCGCGTGCGCAGGCAAGCAGGGAGCGGCTGGTGGCCGCCGTCGTGGCAGGATACGCAACCTCGTCTGCACCGCCAGGCGCGCATCGGCCGCTCGCCAGCCTCGGCTGGACGGCGAAGCCAGAGGTGGCCGGTGCCGAGCGAACGGGCTAGTTGCCGCGGGAGAAGATCCGCAGGAAGAACAGGAACACGTTCAGCGCGTCGAGGAAGATCGATGCGGCGAGCAGCGGCGCGGAGTCGATGTTCTTCGACCGCCGCAGCCGCTGGAAATCGAACATGGTCAGGCCCGCGAAGATCAGCAGGCCAAGGACCGAGTAAATCAGCGAGCCGTTGGGGATACGGACGAAGATCAGCACGATGCCGAACACGATGAGGGCGATGAGCGCCCAGAAGCACAGGCGGGCGAGGCCAGAAAGGTCACGCCGGGTCGCGTAACCGGCCGCTCCGAACCCGGCGATGAACAGCGCGGTGGCGCCGCCGGCCTGCCAGAGCGCCTGTGGGTTCGTGCTCGCGTAGTAGACGAGAGTCGGCGCCATCGCCAGCCCCAGGGTGGCGCCCACCGCGAGGAGCAGCGTTACGCTCAGCGCCCGGGATCGCCGAACCGTGAAATTCATGGCGATCAGGCAGGCGAAGGCGACGATGAACCACACGATGGCCCAGCCCGCGGACAGGTGGCGTCCGGCGTAGGCGCCCAGCGCGAAGAAGCCGGTGGTGACCGCGACGTACCCCATCGTCTGCCCGAACAGGGTGTGAGTCCGGTCCCTGGCCGCCGTCCCGACGGTGCCCAAGCTCAGCGATTCGCTCATGACCGCATTCTTCTCCCGACGTTCACTTGGGCCCACGGCCTCAAGCTTGCCCGCTGCCGCTGGTGCGGTTCAGGCACGGTCATGATCTCTACCGGGGTCTGCTGGGTCAAGGGGCCACCGGCCCCAGGTCAGCGGGATTGCGGGGTTCGGTCCCTGGTGCCGGGGCCGAAAATCGTTTGGCCGAAAGATGGGTCTAACAGGGTGAACGGATCAGAAGGAAGGAACCGATAGATGCGTAAGGCCCACGCCAGCACCAGGGCAACCGAGGTTCGCGAGATCAGCAAGCCGGACGAGCAGTGGCGCCAGGAGCTGACTCCGCTGCAGTACAGCGTCCTGCGCCATGCTCACACCGAGCGGCCGTTCACCGGTGAGTACGTCCACAACCACCAGGACGGTTTCTACCGGTGCGCCGGCTGTGGCAGCAAGCTGTTCAGCTCCGACGCCAAGTTCGACTCCGGCACCGGGTGGCCCAGCTTCGACGAGCCCGCGGTCGCCGAGGCGGTCGAGCTCCGGGCGGACAACAGCCTGTTCATGCGCCGCACCGAGGCCGTGTGCCGCCGCTGCGGGGGTCACCTGGGCCATGTTTTCAACGACGGGCCCACCGAGACCGGGGACCGGTACTGCATCAACTCCTGCTCGCTGGATTTCGAGCCCGCGACGGCGGACCAGGAGCAGGGCGACGGCGAGACCGGGCAGCCCGGCACGGCCCGCGGCTGACGCCGCGGGGCGGCCGGCTCAGGGCTGGTCTACTACCGTGACTACGGCAATCCAGCCCTGAGCCGCGAGGGGATGTGATGGGGCATGCCCGGCAGTACCGACGACCATCAGTGGTCGCAGCAACATCTCTCGCACTATGTCGAGGGGGACCTGCGCCCGCGCGCCCGCCGCCGCCTTGACCGCCACGCGCGGGACTGTGCGGATTGCGGGCGCGGCATCCGCGCGATGCGCGCCCTCGTGTATGCGGTCCAGGGCCTCGACGGGCTGGCGGGCGTTCGCGCACCCGCAGCGATCTTCGACCGGGTCCGGCTTGCCGGGCCCGGCGGCCCGCGCTCGTCTCAGCACACCTGATGCCGGCGCGGGCCGGTGGCCGCGCCCCCGATGCCGCGGACACAGAGGCGAACTTGATCGCCCGTGCCCAGGCCGGGGACGTCGGTGCCTTTGAGCGACTGTCCGGCGCCTACGCCGATCGCCTGTTCATGCTGCTGCTGCGGGTGCTGGGCGACCGCGGCGAAGCCGAAGACGTGGCCCAGGAGGTCATGTTGCGTGCATGGCAGGGCATCGCCCGCTTCCGCGGGCAGTCCAGCTACTTCACCTGGCTGTACCGGATCGCGGTCAACGAGGCCAACCGCGTGCTGGCGAAAAGAGCCCGCCGGCCGGACAGCGTCGCGATTGGGGCGGACGAACTCCAGCTGCCCGAGTCCGCGGCTCAGGACCCCTCCCGGCAGGCCGAGAACAGCGAACTGCGCCGGTCCCTGGGTCAGGCCCTGGCCGAGCTGCCGCCCGCGCTGCGGACCGCCATCGTGCTGCGCGACATCGAGGGGCTCTCCACACAAGAGGCCGCGGAGATCGTCGGCATCGGCCAGGCGGCTTTGAAGAGCCGGCTGCACCAGGCACGGCTGCGGGTTCGGGCCACCATCGGCGACGAGACCCTGACCGCCATCGGCGGATGACACAACGGTGATGCAGGTTTTAATCATTCTGGTGCATTTTGATACTATGACGGTATGGCGATGACCCTGCGGCTCGATCCGCAGCTGGAGGCAGAGCTTCGCCTGGCCGCCGAGGAAGACCTCCGCAGCGTCCACCAGACCGTGGTGCTCGCCGTCGAGACCTACCTGGCTCTGCGGGAGACCGCCGAGGTCCGGGCAGACCCCGAGGCCTTGCGGGCCCTCGCCGAAGCCAGGCAGGCCGTACAGGAAGGCGATGTGGTCTACGGCACCGGCGCGGTACGCGACCTGCTGCGCGGACGCCAGGCTTCATGACCGCCCGCTACGAGCTGGGGACCGCGCCCCCGGCTCGGCGGGCTCTGGCCGAGGGACTGCCTTTCGAGGTCGCCACCGCCGTGGCCGAGTTCATCACCGGGCCCCTCCTGGAGGATCCGCGGCGGGTTGGCAGGCCGCTTGGCGCGGAGCTGGCCGGGATCTACAGCGCCAGCCTGGGCCGCGAGTGGCAGGTGCTGTACGAGATCGATGAGGCCAAGCACGTGGTCATCGTGCTTGACATCCGCCATCGCTCGGCGGCCTGCCGGCGCCGCTGAATCCGGCCGGGTCCGCTGCCCCGCTGCCGTGCATCGGGATCTGCGAGACGATTGAGCCACCGCTCCGGGAGGTAGCGCGGCCGACGTGCCAGCGCGGTGAAGGTGTGAGGGGAGGCTCACGTGGGTGCCGAGTTGGCCGCGGCCGGTGCATCGTCCTCCGGTGACGCGCACCCGCCCGATCGCTCCGGCGGAGGATTGTGGCTTCGCTTCCTGTCTGGCCCGGACATAGACACGCTCGGCATCTCGAACGCCGAAATCGTCGCGGCGGTCGAGGATGCCGTGCGGGCGCACGGTGATGGCCGCGTCGTCCTGGAGCCGAGGGTGCACCTCGTCCCGGACAACAACGGCGCCGGTCATTTCAACGTGCTCCGGGGCCATCTGTCGGCACCCGGCGTGAGCGGCGTCAAGGTCGTCGGCGACTTCGTGACGAACTATGCCGTCGGACTGCCCAGCGAGCTCGGGTTGCTGACGCTCTACGACCCGGCGACGGGCGTACCGCTGTCGATCATGGATGCCACCATGATCACGGCGCGCCGGACCGGTGCCATGACCGCCGTTGGCGCCCGCTATCTGGCCCGGCGGGATTCCCGCGTGCTCGGCCACGTCGGGGCACGCGGTACCGCGTTCTGGAACGTCGTGTCGCTGGATGAGATGTTCGATCTTGAGGAGATCCGGGTTACCAGCCGTCGGCCCGAATCCCGTCAGGAGTTCGCGCGGCAACTGGCCGCGGTGTGCCGGGCCCGCGTCCGGGTTGCCGCCACGGCCGGAGAGGCCTTCGATGGCGCCGACATCCTGGTCGAGGCGTCACGGCTCACCGAGCCAGAGCCCCTCCTTCGCACCGGCGTGATCAAGACCGGCGCCTTTGTCGTTCCTTACGGCACGGTCAGCGCCGTGGAGATTGACCTGCTCGACGTGATGGACAAGGTAGTCGTCGACGACTGGCGGGAGGCGCAGTCGGGGAGGTTCGGCGCGCTGCGCCGTCACGTGGACAGCGGCCGGCTCTCGGCCGCGTCGCTGTACGCCGAGCTCGGCCAGATCGTTACGGGACGGCTGCCGGGCCGGGAGCGCGGCGATGAGCGGATCCTGTTCTGGCACCGCGGGCTCGCCATTCTCGACATCGCCGTCGGCCTCGCGATCCTGCGCCGCGCCGAGCAGCAAGGCGTCGGAACGATGCTCCGGTACCGCTAGCGATGACCCCTCTCACCATCGCCGAGGCCGGCGACCCGGATCTCGGGCTCATCCGGGCGGTTGCCGCCGGCCAGGACGTCGGCGTCGCGCCCGGCCTGCTCGACATGGTGCAGCGGCGCTGCGACGAGGCCCGGCAGGCACTGCGCGACGGGCGGCCGGTGTATGGCGTGAACACCGGCATGGGGGCGCTTTCCGCGGTTCGGCTCACCGAACAGCAGCAGCTTTCCCACCAGCGCAACCTGCTGCTGGCGCGCGCCACGGGCGGTCCGCCGTGGCTGGGCCGGCCCGAGGTCCGAGCGGTCATCACGGTCAGGCTGCTGACGTTCCTTTCCGGCGACGCGGCCGTGTCGGCCGGGCTCTGCCGGCGGCTCGCCGCATTCCTCAACAGCGACATCGTGCCGGCGGTTCCCCGCACCGGCATCGGGGCCGCGGGGGAGATCATGCAGCTGGCGCACGCCTTCGGGCCCCTGGTCGGCATCGGCCAGGTACTCGGGCCGGGTGGGGCCCTGGTACCGGCGCGACAGGCGCTGCGCAGCCGCGGCCTCGACGAGTTCAGCCTCGGCCCGAAGGAGGGCATCGCGCTGATCCAGGGCGTGCCCGGGACCACCGCGTTGTGCGTGCTCCGCCTTGCCGACGCGGCCGCGCTCACCTCGCTGATGGAGGCGGCCGCGGCGCTGTCCATCGTCGCGGCTGGCGCGTCGCGCGATCCCTACAGCGCCGCGTGCGCGCGCGGCGACGACACGCTTGCCGCGGTGCTCGGGCGGCTCCGGGCCGCGGTCGGCGATGACCCGTCGCCGCGGGCCCTCCAGGCGCCGGTGTCGTTCCGGGTGGCCGGCCCGGTGCTCGCGCAGGTACATCGGGCCGCCGGCCTGCTGGAGGCGGCCGTGCATCGCTCCCTGGCCGGGGTCACCGACTCCCCGGCCTATCTCGACGGACGGTTCATCGGCACCGCCGGCTTCCACGGGATCGACCTGGCCGCGCACTGCGACCTGCTCACGGCAGCGTTCTGTCATGCGGCGGAGGTGGCAGCGGCGCGCATCCACCGGCTGCTGGATCCCGCGGTCACCGGGCTGCCCGCGCAGCTGGCCCGCGAGCCGGGCCCGGACGCCGGCCTGTCGCCGGTCCATAAGCGCGCCGCCGGGGAAGTACATGCCATGAGATTCCTGGCGGGCGCCACCCCGGTCGGCCTGATCGAGACATCTGGCGGCCAGGAGGACGTGCAGTCGTTCGCCTGGGAGGCCGCGGGGAAGCTGTCCCGCGCGCTGCGGCACGCCCGCGCGGTCACGGCGAGCGAGCTGCTCGCCGGCTACCAGGCGGCGGCGCTGTCCGGGCGCCCGCCGCCACCGGGATGTCGGCCGGTGCTGGACTGGCTGGCCGGGATCATCGGCCCGATCGACGGCGACCGGACGTTCGGCGTGGACATCGAACGGCTGATCCACGCGGGCGAGCCCTCGGGCTGACCGGGCGGCTCAGCCGTCAGTGGTACCAGTAGAGAGACATCGGCGGCCGGGCGGTGAGCGACGGCTCGGTGGCCAGCAACAGGATGACGCTGAGCCCATCAGGGTCGTGCGTCACGATCCTGTCGGAGTCCGTCTCGTGGAAGCGCTGGTAGGGCACCGCGTGGCTGGCTAGCTGCTCTTCGGCGCTGTCGAGGTCGGCTGGATCCGTCAGCTGCCACCCGAGGCGCGCCACCCCGGCTTCGCCCACGGCGTGCCTGGCGTCTCCGCCGACTTCACGGAGCACCACCGCATGCGTGGTGTTGCCCGGACTGCTGAGCACCGCCAGCACGTCGTCCTTCCAGTCGACCTCCAGCCCCAGCCCGTCCCGGTAGAAGGACAATGAGCGCTCAAGGTCACCAACCTGCACGTATGCAGCGAAGATCCTCGACACGTATCGCGTCCCATTCCTAGCTGACGGAGGCGTAGATCCATATCCGCACGATCTGCCCGGCCAACGCCCCGTGGCACCCGGAACCCGTTGGCCGACCTTGGCCCTTACTTTAACCGTCGGGTTCGCCGGTGTGCAGCGCGCCCGGGCTACCGGCCGGTGTGGATGGTGAGTCCGGCCGCCCGGGTGAGCCGGTGTGACAGGGCTCGGTTACCCGACGCGGAGGGCCGCCTGCGGGCGCGGATTAGACTGGCGCGCGTGTCCGCAGACCCGGCCATCCGGTTCCCCGGCGAGTCAGATGAGTACCGGCTCGCGCGCAACCGGCTGCTGGAGGCGGAGATCGAGCTGCGGCGGACGATCGAGCGACTCGCCGCGCAGCGGCGGGCGCTCCCGCGCGGCGGCGCCGTCCCGGAAGACTACGTCTTCGAGGAGGCGGCCGGTGGGGGCGGCGAGGTGCGGTTCTCGGAGTTGCTTGCGCCGGACAAGGACACGCTCGTCATCTACAGCTTCATGTTCCCGCGCTGGTCAGGCGACACCAGACCGGGTCCGGCAGAGGGTGAGACGGCCCGGCTCCCGCTCGCCGAGACACCGTGCCCGTCCTGTACTTCGATCCTGGACTCGCTCGACGGTGCCGCTCCTCACCTGGCCTCGCGGCTCAGCC
>DAITAE010000548.1:0-3447 GCA_036824445.1 Streptosporangiaceae bacterium
GAGGCGGCGCATTTCAGAGAGCATGCGGGGATCAGGCCCGCCGACGTGGCCGAGGATAGCCTTCGCCATTGTTGTGGGTCCTCCACACTGAGTGACCAGAGTGGGCGCACACGCGAAGACACGCATAGGTGCGCACAAGGTGACATCTTTAGGATCGCACTCCGGCGGGTATCCGGTCAAGTTGAACGATCTTGCTGGTCAAGGCCGCCGGCGCGGCGGGTCCGCTGACGGGGACGCGGCTGGCAGGCCGGGCAGCTGTAGGCGGACCTGTTCATGAAAGGATCCCGGCGGACGGGCGTCCCGCAGCGCGGGCACGGCTCGCCCTCTCGGCCATAGACCGCGAGTGACCGGCCGAAGTACCCGCTTTCCCCGTTGACGTTGACGTACAGGCTGTCGAACGAGGTGCCGCCCGCGGTCAGCGCCTCGCCCAGCACCTCCCGCACGGCGGCCAGCAGCCGGGCGGCGTCGGCCCGGCTGAGCGCCGCTGCAGGCCTCGCCCAGTGCAGCTTCGCGCGCCAGAGGGCCTCGTCGGCGTAGATGTTGCCGATGCCGCTTACCAGCGACTGGTCGAGCAGCGCGCGCTTGATGGCGGTGCGGCGGGAGCGCAGGCGGCCGATGACGGCCGCCTCGTCGAAGTCCGGCGCCATTGGGTCGGGGGCGATGTGAGCGATCATTGACGGCAGGACCGCCCCGCCCACCACGAACGCCATATGGCCGAACGTCCGCTGGTCGGTGAATCTCAGATCGGGCCCGGAGTCGGTGAAGGTGAAGCGGACCCGGACGTGGGGCGAGACGGGTCGCGCCGGATCACCCAGCAGCAGCTGACCGCTCATGCCGAGATGAGCGAGCAGGGCGTCCTCGGCAGCCCACCGGGCGCTCAGCGTCCTTTCCACCACGGGCAGCCACAGGTACTTGCCCCGTCGGCCGGTGCCGGTGATGGTGAGCCCGGATACGGCCGCGGAGAAGTCGCCGGGGCCCGCCACGTGCCGCCGGACCGCGCGGGGGTGGAGCACCTGGGCAGAGCTGATGGTGCGGCCGACGACGTGCCGTTCCAGGCCCCTGCGGACGACCTCGACCTCGGGTAGCTCGGGCACTAAGGTGATTCCCGGCCGGCGCCCGCTCCGTGGTCCGCCGCGTCCCGGCCACCCGCGCCGTTGCCACCCGCATGCTGACGCCCTGCCTGGGCGGCGCCACGATCACCCGCGTCCTTGCCCGCGCCATTGCCGCGTGGGCCGCTGCCCCCGCCGTTACCCTCTACATCCGCGCCGGACCCGGCGTCGTCGGCCTGGACCCCTGCCTCGCCGTTGCTGATCGCGCTCCAGGCGGCTTCGGCCGCGTGCTGCTCGGCTTCCTTCTTGGAGCGCCCCGTCCCTGAGCCATAGACGCGCCCGCCAACCCGCACCAGCGCCTGGAACGATTTCTGGTGATCGGGGCCGCTCTCGTCGACGTGGTACTCCGGCACACCCAGGACGCTGGCGGCGGTCAGTTCCTGCAGCGAGGTCTTCCAGTCCAGGCCGGCTCCGAGCCGGGCCGAACGGGCGATCACCGGGTCGAAAAGCCGGTGCACAAGGACGTCCGCCGCCTCCAGGCCCCGCTCGATGTAAACGGCGCCGATCACCGCCTCCAGCGTGTCGGCGAGGATCGATGCCTTGTCGCGCCCGCCGGTGCCTTCCTCGCCCCTGCCGAGCCGGACGTAGTCCCCCAGGTGCAGCCCGCGTGCCACGTCAGCCAGCGCCCGCATGTTCACCACGGCCGCTCGCAGCTTGGCGAGGTGACCCTCGGGCAGATCGGGATACTCGCGGAAGAGCGCGTCGGTTACCACCAGCCCGAGCACGGCGTCGCCGAGAAACTCCAGCCGCTCATTGGTGGGCAAGCCACCGTGTTCATAGGCAAACGACCGGTGCGTGAGCGCACGCTCGAGCAACACAGGGCTAAGGCCCGCATCAAGGACCCGCAGCAGAGCATCGACCGGAGACTGGTTGCCCCGTCCCTCGTGCTCGGCAGCGCTTTTCATGCTGTCCTCCTCCCCCAGAACCGTCTGGGGGTCCCGCCAGCCGCACGGCTCACGCCGTGCGCCAGGCGGATCCGCCGCACTGCGCGTCAAGAAGGTGTGATCACCTGACGACGGTTGTACGTACCGCAAGTCGGGCAAGCGGTGTGGGGCAGCTTGGGATCGCGGCATTGCGGGCAGCGCACCAGCACGGGGGCCGTGGCTTTCCACTGCGCCCGCCGCGACCTGGTGTTGCTTCGCGACATCCTCCGCTTAGGGACGGCCACGTCCACTCTCCTCACACGTCTCCGGCACAGGCTGGCCGACCGGTTCTGCCTGCGTCATCCGCTGCCACAGCCCCGCCCATCTGGGGTCAATGGCACTCTCATGCCCATGTTCCGGGCCCGCCTGGGCGAGCAACGCTCCGCACTCGACGCACAAACCAGGACAATCCTGGCGGCAAAGAGGCGCGAGCGGGAGCGCGAGCACCAAGGCATCACGGAGTACCGGCTCAAGGTCGAGCAGGTCTCCATCCAGAGCGTACCCGTCCTCATCCACGTCACCGGCACCTTGCTCATAACTGAACAATTCCCGGCACCGGACTTCGATCGTCTGGGCCACCGGTTCCAGGCACCGGGCGCACTCGCCGACGACCGGGGCCACCGCCGTCACGGTGACGAGCACACCCTCGGTCACCGACTCCAGCGTGGCGTCTAGCTGGAGGTCCGCGCCCTCCGGGACGCGGGCCATGCCAGCGTGCAGGTCCGCGGGAGCAGGCACGGTCCGGGTCTCGGTGCGTGCCGATCCCGGGCGCCGGGGAAGGGTCCGTGTATCAAACACCAGCGGCCCACGGGGGTTGCGCCGGGCCGTGGACGTCCTGCGTGAATATGGCATGGCAACATGGGTATCGGGGGATCCGGAACCGCCAGCTTACCCAGTGGGCCGGCGGAATCCCAACTCGTGGCGGACCGGCCGCCGCCGGTACACCCGGCGGCTCTCAGGATTGCGCGAGCCGCGCCAGCAGCCGCCCGTGCACCTGCTCCGGCACCAGCGACGTCACGTCCCCGCCGTACTTGGCGATCTCCTTGACCAGGCTGGACCGCAGGAAGGAATAGAGCGGGTTGGCGGTCATGAACAGCGTCTCGACCTCGGCGAGACGGTAGTTCATCTGCGCCATCTCCATCTCGTACTCGAAGTCACTCACCGCGCGCAGGCCCTTCACGATCGCGGAGACGCCACGAGCGCGGCAGAAATCAACCAGCAGCCCGGTGAACTTGTCCACGCTGACGTTGGGCAAGTCGGCCGTCACTTCCCGCAGCATCGCGAGCCGCTCCTCGACGGTGAACAGCCCTTCCTTCGCCAGGTTCGCGCCGACCACCACAAGTACCTCGTCGTGGAGCCGGGCTGCCCGGCGGATGATGTCAAGATGCCCGTTGGTCACGGGGTCGAACGAGCCT
>DAITAE010000549.1:0-3443 GCA_036824445.1 Streptosporangiaceae bacterium
TGGTCAGGAACGCCGAGTTGTAGACGCCGTCGGTGACCCAGTACAGGTTCCGCTCGACGCGCCCGACGTAATACCCCTGGTCGTTGAGGGCGGGGCCGAGCGCGGACCGGGGAATCGGCGCGTAGTCGGGCAGTGCTGGTGATGTCACGGTTTCTCCCTGGAATCTCGGGGGCACGTGCCCTAGCGGACGTACCTTCACGACGGATCCAGGCTCGCCGCCAGCCAGGTGAGAAGCCGTCACCGGATCATGGTGATTCATTAGGCGCCGTAGGCGGGAAGGATCGCTCCGCTGACCGGCGCTGCGGTGTCGCTGACGAGGAATGCGATCACGTCGGCGATCGCCTCCGGCGCGACCGCATGCTTCATCACCTCAGCCGGGAACGTGGCCCGGTTTTCGGGGGTGTCGAGCAGTTGGGGCGCGACCGCGTTCACCCGGATCCCGTGCGAGCGGAGCTCGACGTCGAGGATGCGTGTCAGTTGGACGAGAGCGGCCTTGCTCGTGCTGTATGCCGCCATGCCGCCGGTTGGCTCAACCCCTGGGCGGGCCGCGACGTGCACGATGGCACCCGAGCCCCGCTGCTGCATGTGCGGCGCCACCGCCTGGCTCAGCCACAGCGCGGGTCCGAGGTTGACGTCGATCATGAGCTGCAGCGTTTCGGGAGTCGTGGTGAGCGCGTCTCCTGGCCGGAACGCGCCGATGGTGTTCACCAGCACGTCAGGTGGCCCGACCTCGCCCGCGATCCGGTCGATGAGCCTCTTAGCTGCGGCAGGGTCTGTGGTGTCGGCCACCTCGGGGCGAACACCGCCCGGGAGTTCATGCAGCGCCTGCTCGTTCCGGTCGGCCGCCACCACCGTGAGGCCGCTGCCGGCGAGGGCCGCCGTCGTCGCGTGACCAAGCGCACCGCCTGCACCGGCCACGATCGCCACGTGAGCGCTCATGACGCATCCCCCTTGAATCTTGGGCACGTCCGTATACAGCCGTGCGAGTCTTCGCGACGGACCCAGGCTTGCTGCCAGGCAGGTGAAAGGTCGTCACCGGATCCTGGCGATTCGCGCCGTTGACACTGCGTGCGCTGGCCTGATAGCGAGAGGACTGGGTCGCCGGCGGTTGGGCGTCCGGCGCAGGCACCAAGGCAGGCCTCTCACGGTGGATCGGGCAAAGCCCCGGCTGATCGGCCGGGGTGATCTTCTCGCCGCTCTGGATCGCGCGGTAGCGAAGAAAGTGACGATCATCTCGGCTCCGGCCGGCAGCGGGAAGACGTCGCTGCTGCGCGCGTGGGCCGACCGTCCGGGTCAGCCGTACCGGCTCGCGGTCATGCAGGTGCAACGCGACCAGCACGACGCCCAGCAGTTCTGGCTGGCCCTGCTCAGCGCGGTCCGTCAGGCCTCCGCCCCTACCAGCCGCACAGAACCACCAGCAGCGACGCCCGACTTCAACGGGCGGGCGATGGTCGACCGGGTGCTGTCGGAGCTCGCCGACCTGCGTGGCCTTCTCATCCTGGTTATAGACGATCTTCACGAGCTGATCTCGCCAGACGCGCTCGCCCAGCTCACCCGGTTGCTGACGAACCTGCCCGGCGACGCACATGCGGTGCTGGCCACCCGTCGCGATCTCCCGCTGCACCTGCAGCAGCTGCGCCTGGCAGGCGAGCTGGCCGAGATCCGCGCGGCGGATCTGCGCTTCAGCGAGCGCGAAACGCGCGAGCTGCTCGACGCCTCAGGTGTCGCTCTGTCGGACGCCGGAGCGGCTTTGCTGCACCAGCGGACGGAAGGGTGGGCCGCTGGTCTCCGGCTCGCGGTGATCTCGCTGGCCGGTCATCCCGACCCGGAGCTTTTCGTCGCCGAGTTCTCCGGAAGCGACCGCACGGTCGCGGAATATCTGATCGCCGAGATGCTGGAGCGCCAGCCCGATGACATCAAGGATCTGCTCCTGCGCACCTCGGTGCTCGATCGCGTCAACGGTGAGCTGGCCGATCTGCTGACCGGCCGCCAGGGCTCGGAACGGATCCTGCTGGCACTGGAAGACGCGAATGCGTTTGTCGTCTCGCTCGACCCCGAGCGCACGTGGTTTCGCTACCACCACCTGTTCGCGGATCTCCTCCGGCTGGAGCTTCGCCGGGCGCTGCCCGCAGAAGTGCCGGGGCTGCACCGGCGCGCCGCTGACTGGTTAATCCAGCACGGCCACATTGCCGACGCCATCCGGCACACCCAGGCGGCGGGCGACTGGCCCGGCGCGGCCCAGCTGCTCGCCGACCATTCGTTCAGCCTGACCATGGACGGGCAGGCGCAGACCGTCCGGGCGCTGCTGCGAGCTTTCCCGCCGGGAGCCCCCGCGGACAATCCCGAGCTGGCGCTGATACGCGCAGGGCTTAACCTCGCCCGGGGGCGCCTCGACGAGGCGGCAGCCCACCTGGCGGTCGCCGAGTCGCACGCGGAGACGACGCCGCCGGATCGCCAGCGCCGCCTCCGGGTGGCCATCGCGTCACTGAAGTTGTCGCTGGCCACGCGGCGCGGTCACCTCGCTAGCGTCACCGAACAGGCCAAGTTCCTTGACTCCCCGGTAACCGGCCAGTCAGACGAAGACATCGCGCTGGACAACGACCTGCGCGCGGTAGCGCTGATGAATCTGGGGACCGTCGAGGCGTCCCTGGCACTTGCCGACGCCGAACGCCACCTCCGGGAGGGAGCCGTCCTGGCCCGAGAGAATGGCCGACCGTACCTCGAAGTCAGATGCCTGGCGCAGCTCGCGTTCGCATCGAGGGTCCGCCCGTTCGCCACCACCCGGCGGCGCTGCCAGGAGGCGATAGCGCTCGCCGAGCGCCACGGCTGGGGTCTGGAGCCATGGATCGCGCCCGCGCTGATAACGCTGGCCGCCAACCTGGTCTGGACGGGTGAGTTTGGCGAAGGGGAGCGATGGTTGCAGCGCACCGAACGGGCCCTGCAAACAGACACCGGGCCGGACATCAGGCTCCTTGTGCACATAGTGAGCGGCATGCTGCAGGCCGGCCTCGGTCGGCGCCACGAGGCGCTGCGGGAGTTCAGCGCCGCCGAACATCTGGGATCGCAGCTAGCGGACTCGCACGCGCTGGCCAGCCAGGTGACCGGCTGGCTGCTGGCCACCCAAGCCCGCGTCGGGCTGCCCGGCGAAGCCCGCGCCTCGCTCGCGGCGCTCGATGACGAGCGGGCCGGCTCAGGCGAAGTCGGTAATGCCCGAGCGGTAATCTGCCTCGCGGAGGGCGACCCAGCCGCGGCTCTCGCCACCGTGACCGATGTGCTGGGCGGCGCGGCCCCAGTCATCGGTTATGTCACGCTCGTTGAGACTTATCTGCTAGCGGGGCTCGCCCACCGCGAACTCGGTGACCAGCGCGCGGCGCACCAGGCCGCCGAGCGCGCGCTCGGCCTCGCCGAGCCGGACCGGCTGGTCCTGCCGTTCGTGATGACGG
>DAITAE010000550.1:0-3436 GCA_036824445.1 Streptosporangiaceae bacterium
TGCGCAACGGCCAGGCCTTCGCGTGGGTGTCGGTCGATGACCGGGACAACGATCCGAAGGTCCTGCTCGCTTACATCGCGGAAGCACTCGATGCTGTCGAGCCGGTGGGCGGGCGCGTGTTCGACGCGCTGGCCTCCCCGGCGAGCTCGGTGCCTGGCTCGGTGGTGCCGCGGCTGGCGGCGGCGTTCGCGGCAAGGACCGTGCCGATAGCGCTGGTGCTGGATGACGTGCACCTACTGCGCAACCGAGTGTGCCGGGACGCGCTATCGGTACTGGCCGAGCACGTGCCCGACGGCTCCCGGCTAGTGCTCGCCGGGCGGACCGAGCCGCCGCTGCGGATCTCGCGGCTGCGCGCGGAGGGCCGGATCCTGGAGATCGGTCCGGCTGACCTGTCGCTCACCCCGGAAGAGGCGGCCCGGCTGCTGCGTGATGCTGGCCCGGTGCTCGGTGCGGATGAGGTGGCGGCGCTGCACCAGCGGACCGAGGGATGGCCAGCCGGGCTGTATTTGGCGGCGCTGTATCTGCAGGAGGGCGGGTCGCTGCCAGGCGCGGCGGTCTCTTTCGGTGGCGACGACCGGGGAGCCCGGGCTGATCGCTGTCTTCCATCGGCGAGCCGCGGAGTGGTTCGAGAGCAACGGCCTGCCCGAGGACTCGCTGGAGCATTTGATGGCGGCCGGGGATGTCGACAGGGCCGCCGGGCTGGTGGAGCAGCTCTGGCTGCCTACCTACCGGCAAGCCCGGGTTACGACCGTCGAGCGATGGCTCCGGTGGCTGGAGGACCGGGGCGGGATGGAAAGGCACCCGATGGTCGCCGTGCTCGCTCTGTTCCTCGCTACACAGGAGGGACGGCCGGCCGAGGCCGAGCGGTGGGCTGATGTGGTCGATCGCTGGCAACATGGGGACCCAGGCCAGCCCGTGACCGTTATGCCGAGGCGTGGGCCGCCCTGCTGCGGGCCATCTTGTGCCGGCGCGGTGTCACGCAGATGCGTGCGGACGCCGATCAGGCCGCGCGACAGTTCGCCGAGGAGCACATCGTGGAGTCGGCGCCCGCGCTCTTTCAAGGGCTCGCCCGGGTTCTGGCCGGGGACCTCGACGATGGCGACGCGTTCTTTGAACAAGTGCTCAGCGCCAGGGAGGAAAGCAGCACACCTGAGACTGTCGCGGTCGCGCTGGGCGAACGGTCGCTACTAGCGATGGCGCGCGGCGACTGGAGCCGCGCCGAGATCCTGGCCGGGCAAGCAGGTGCAGTGTTGCGCCGGGCCAAGTTCGAGGGCACCCTCGCTTACGCGGTGCAGGCCCGCACCGCTCTGCATCGGGGAGATATCCCGGGTGCGCGTCAGCACCTCGCCGATGCTCAGCGGGTGCGGCCGACACTGACCTACGCGCTGCCCCACCTCGCCGTTCAGGCCCGGATCGAGCTGGCCCGCGTTCACCTCGGGCTCGCCGACATTGCGGGTGCCAGGACGCTAGTGCGGGAAATCGATGCGGTGCTCCGGCGCCGGCCCGCTCTGGGGAACCTGGTCGGCGAGGCTCGCGCGCTCCGAACCCGGCTCGCCAGCGAGCGCGGGTCAGCCACCCCCGGCGCATCCGCCCTGACCGCCGCCGAGCTCCGCCTGCTGCCACTGCTCCTCACGCATCTGTCGTTTCCCGAGATCGCTGCCGAGTTGTTCCTCTCCCCGTGCACCATCAAGTCGCAGGCGACGTCGGTCTACCGGAAGCTGGGTGCATCCTCACGCAGCCAGGCAGTGGCCCTGGCCCAGGAGCTGGCGCTGCTGGAGGGATGAGGGCATTTCACGCCAACAGAGGATGAGCCTGCCGTCAGGTCTTGCCGGGGCCTGATGGCACGTCGGCTGAGCCGGGGCGGGTCAGCGCGAGCGGGTCGACGACCTTGTCGAACAGTTCCTCGCTGACCCCTTTGGCCAGCGCGGCCTGCTTGAGGGTCAGGTCGTGGTCGATGGCGTAGTAGGCGATGGCCGCGGCCTTGTCATAGCCGATCACGGGCGCCAGGGCCGTCACCATCATCACCGAGTGCTCGATGTTGTCGGTCAGCTTGGCCTCATTCAGCTTGGTGCCCTCGACCATGAACTCGCGGAAGTGGTCGCACATGTCGGCCATGATCAGTGCCGAGTGCAGGTAGTTGCTGATCAGGAGCGGACGGAACGTGTTCAGCTCGAAGTTGCCCTCGGCGCCGCCCATGGTCACCGCCACGTCGGACGCGATGACCTGGATGGCCACCATCAGCATGGCCTCGGCCTGGGTCGGGTTGACCTTGCCGGGCATGATCGACGACCCCGGCTCGTTCGACGGGAAGATCAGCTCGCCGATGCCCGTCCGCGGCCCGGATCCGAGCCAGCGCAGGTCATTGGCGATCTTGAACAGGGTCACGGCCGCTGCCTTCAGCCCGCCGTGCGCTCGCACCAGGCGGTCCATGGTGGCCTGGGCGGTGAACTTGTTCGGCGCCGTCACGAACGGAGCGCCGGTCATTGACGCGATCTCCGCCGCCACCTCCTCATCGAAGCCGGGCGGGGCGTTCAGCCCGGTGCCGACGGCGGTGCCGCCCATGGCCAGTTCCAGCAGGCCCGCGGTGGCGTGCTCGACGTCGGCGATGACGTCATCGAGACCGCCAACGTAGCCCGACCATTCCTGGCCGACGGTCAGCGGCGTGGCGTCCTCCAGGTGGGTGCGGCCGATCTTCACCACGTCGGCCCACTTCCTCGCGTTGCGCTCAAGGGCATCGCGGAGCCGCTGCAGCGCCGGGATCGTCTTCTCCGTCGCGATCATGTAAGCAGCGATGTGCATAGCCGTGGGAAAGGTGTCGTTGCTCGACTGCCCCATGTTCACGTGATCGTTAGGGTGAACCGGTTCCTGCGAGCCAAGCGTGCCGCCTACCAGCTGGATACACCGGTTGGCGATCACCTCGTTCACGTTCATGTTCGACTGCGTTCCCGAGCCGGCCTGCCAGACATACAGCGGGAACTCCTCATCGAGCGCGCTGCTGATCACCTCGTCACACACCCGCTCGATCAGCTTGCCCTTCCATTCCGGCAGCCGGCCCGCCCGGGTGTTCACCACCGCCGCCGCTTTCTTCACATACCCGTAGGCGTGGTACACCTCCTTCGGCATCCGGTCATTGCCGATGTTGAAGTGCTGCAGGCTGCGCTGGGTCTGCGCGCCCCAGTACCGGTCCGCCGGCACCTCGACATCGCCGAGGCTGTCGAACTCCCGCCGCACCCCGGTGGCATCCAGGCCGATCGGCACATCGAGGATCTTCGGCGCCTGCTCGTTCGCATCCGTCATGACACGCACCCTCCGACACAGATACGCGGGCCGCCGGACCAGGTCCAACAGCGCGGACTTCGGCGACGGCCATACCCCACATGCTTATGTCAAGACTCATTAGTGGCACGAAGGACACACTTCGGCTACCTCGTCCATG
>DAITAE010000551.1:0-3431 GCA_036824445.1 Streptosporangiaceae bacterium
ATGTTTGCGCTCACCGCCCGCACCGGGCGCCTGCCGGCGAGGTATCAGGAAGGTGCCGGCGGCACGACTACGATCATGGTCAGCAGCACGCGCTGGGTTCCTTCGTTGGTGTAGGCGTGCGGCAGGCTGGCCGGGAAGCGCGCACACTCACCCGGCCCGACCTGGTGACGCGCGCCGCCCACGGTCAGGGTCAGCGTGCCCTCCTCCACCCAGGCCATCTCCTTCGTGGCCGGGGCGTGAGCGTCGCCGCCGAACGACTCGCCGGGCATGACCGTCCACCGCCATAGCTCGGCTGCCCAGGGCGCCTCGGTGGCGGCGATGATGTTGCCGGTCCCGCCGCGCGGCCCATGCCACAAGGTCCGCGCCTGAGCGGGGCCGGTCACCCGTACGGTGGGCTCCGAGGGCACGTCCAGCAGGTAGGTGACCGGCACCCCGAACGCGTCGCTGATCCTGGCCAGGGTCGCGAGGTTCGGGTTGGAGCGCGCCTGCTCCAGCGCGACCAGGACACCCTTGCTCACGCCCGACCTGGCGGCCAGCTGGTCCAGCGACCAGCCGCGTTCGGCGCGCAGGGATTGCAGGGTGCGCGCCAGCGCACCGCCGAGATCGCTAGCAGCCACGGATTATCACTCGCTCGGCAACGGTCGGTATGTTGAACTAGACGTTATAGCATTCCGACCGGCTACGGCGACACGACGGGTGGGGAGCCTGGCAGTGGTGATCGCATTCGCGCTGGCCGCCGCGGCGCTGTTCGGCAGCGCTGACTTCCTGGGCGGCGTGGCGTCGCGGCGGGCCAAGGCCGCGTCCGTGCTGGTCATCTCCGCCCCGGCCGGTGTGCTGGTCATATTCGGCGCCGCGATGCTCAGCGGTGCCCCGTTCCATACCACTGGGCTGGGCTGGGCATTCGCCGCCGGTGCGGCGGGCGGAGCGGGGCTGATCATCTTTTACGGGGCGCTGGCGGCGGGCCCGATGAGCGTGGTCGCGCCGGTCTCCGCCCTGGTCTCGACGGTGGTGCCGGTGGGCGCGGCGCTGGCCATGGGCGAGCGGGCGAGCGCGGCGGTCTACGCCGGTGCGGCCCTCTGCCTGGTCGCGATCGTCCTGGTCAGCTTGGAGGGCATGCCGGGTGGGCCCGGTGGACCGGGTGCGCCAGTTCGGCCAGCTGCCACGGCTCCCCGTCACCACGTGGCGGCCCGCGGCCTTGGGTACGGCGCCGCGTCGGGACTTGCGTTTGGCATCTTCTTCCTTTTCATCCGGAACGCGGGCACGTCGGGCGTCCTGTGGCCGGTGTGCATGGCGCGGGTGGCCGGGAGCTTGATCATTTTGGGCGCCGCCGCGTGGCTCGGCACCAGGCCGGCCGGGCCGGGCGCCGGGCGCTGGGTGCTGCCGGCGGCGGTCGCCGCGGGCGTCCTGGATGCCAGCGCGAATGTTTGCTATGTGCTCGCCGCCCGGGCCGGGCTCTTCGGCATGGCGGTCGTGATCACCTCGCTGTACCCCGGTATCACGGTGCTGCTGGCACGGGTCGTGCTGGGCGAGCGGATGAGGGCGGTGCAGCGGATCGGCCTTGCCCTCGCGGCCGCCGGCGTGGCCATAGTCACGTTCTGAGGGGCCCTCCGCCTGGCGCCGCCTGGCCCGGGCAGGCTCATGCGGCCGGACGCTCTGATGTGGTCGTCCGGCCGCACGAACCCCGGGGAAGGAATGATCCGGCTGGCAGGTCAGTCGTCGCCGCGGTCCTCGCCGATCTCTTCCCTGGCTTCTTCGTCCGGGAAGAGCAGCTTGCATACCTCGACGTATAGCTGCTCAGGGTAGGGGATGAAGGGGATGTTCCGCAGCGCCTGGTCCTGGCCAGCCGACTCGATGATGAACTCACCATACCCAAACAGGCGGCCGCCGAGGGAGCGCTGGAAACTCATGTCGGTCACCTTGGTCAGCGGCATCATCGCGACCTTGCGGGTCAGCACCCCGGAGGTCAGGATCATCCGCCGCGAGGTGACGACGAAGTATTCGATCGCCCAGTTCGCGACCCTCCACAGCGCCCAGAGGGCCAGGATGCCCCAGGCGATCCAGACGATGGCCATGGTGCCGCCCTGCTGCTTCAGGGCACTGCCGTTCAGCACGACCGCGCCAATCAGTCCGGCCAGGGCGAGCCCCACCGGCGCCAGCAGTACTGCCGGGTGCATGCGCACCGTGATCACCTGGTGCTCGCGCTCGTGCAGCAGCAGGTACTTCTTGACGTCGTTCGGGGGGTTCCTGGGCTCTTGAGCGATCAGCCTCATATGCCCCGCCTCACGTGGTCAGAGCGAGGTGAAGAATGTGGCGAGTGAGTTCCCGACCCCTCTGAGAGCGTTCAGAAGGTTGGTCGCCGCGTGGGCCGCGCCGGTCGGGTTGGAGATCAGGAACCATGCTATGAAGATGACGATCGCCCACCCGACGACCTTCTTAACGTTCATGATCAGCTCCCGGAAGCCCGCGTGCCGGTCAGTATGCCCAGCTTAGCTTAGAGTGATTGGTACACCAATGGCCGTGAACAGCAAGGACACGGTACCTCCTCGGGCGGAGCGGATCGTGCACCCCCGCCGATAAGCGGGCAAATCCCACTCAGACCATCAGTAACAGACGTCACGCTGATTGCCACGAGTATGGATATTAGGTCACATATGGTGACTTTCCCGGCACACCTTCCCCGAGCGCCGGCCCCGGATCGGCGGACACGGCGGCGGGCCATCTGACACCATTTGCTACCTGGCTACACCACCGATGGAGCGACGATGACGGACCCCGGCAGCGATGACGTCGCCGTCATCGTCTACCGCGAGGAGGACGACGCCTGGGAGGCGGACGTCCTGCCGACGGCGCTCACCGAGGATCTCGCCGGGCTGATCCAGGCGCTGCGCCAGCAGCCCAGCATCGGCGGGACGTTCGGGCTGGCGGCGGTCGGCGACGATTTCTTCGTGGTGCTGCGGGCCATCGGCGGGCAGGTGTCGGTGTTCCTCTCCGACCTCACTGCGGCGGTGGACTGGCCGCTTGCCCGGCAGGTGCTCGACCATCTCGGGATCGAGCTGCCCGAAGACGAGGACCTCGATCAGGTGCTGCCCGTCGGGGACCTGTCCATCTTCGCCGATCTCGGCATCGATGAGATGGACTTGGGGATGCTCGCGGGCGACCTCGACCTCTTCCCCGACGAAGCGCTCGCCATCATCGCCCGCAAGCTCGGGTTCGGCCATGCCCTGGACCGGGCCCTGGACGAGGCGCTCGGGCGGTAGCCTCGCCGCGCGGGCGGTAGCCTCACGGCGTGACCACCGGTTACCGCGCGGCATTCGAGCCGGCCATGCGGGCGGCGCTGGAGGAAGCGGCCGGTCCCGCCGCACCGCGTTCGGAGGTGCCCGTCGGGGCGGTCATCCTCGATCCGGCCGGCGCGCTGATAGCGCGTGCTCACA
>DAITAE010000552.1:0-3417 GCA_036824445.1 Streptosporangiaceae bacterium
CTGGCTGAGCTGCCGGGTAGCCAACGGTCCGCCGGCACGCCCGTTGTGCAAATGGTTAGATCACTAACGTAACCGTCACACCGGGACGCAGGGTGCACCGGCAGGGCGATGGCGCAGGATCAGCCCCGGGACAAGAATCGCAGCCGCGCCGCCCGTGCATCCCAGCAGTAGACGACCGCCGTGCCGGCGATGACGTCGTGCAGGGCCCGGCGCTGATTGCCCAGGAGGATGCCAAGGAACCCGAGCCCGAGAAGCAGGAAGCTCAACGGGAGGGCCAGCGTGCGCACGATCGCCCGGCGCCCGTTGACGTCGCCACCGTCGTCCCGCACCACCTGCACGCCGAACAGTGCCATGCCCGCGGTCCTGCCGCTCGCTTCCCAGGAATGGGCGAAGTAGATGAACGCCCAGACCACGTACGCAATCACCACCCAGACATAGCCCCGGTTAAAGGCAACGTCGTTCCCGGTCACAATGCTGGCCGCGAAGTTGATGGCGGCAAGGGCGAGCATGAAGAGCCCGGTGATGAGGGCCACGTCCACGACGAAGGCGGCAAAACGGGATGCGAATCCCGCGTAGTGCCCCTGCAGGCTCTCCTGGGCGACGATCGCGGTCCTGGAGGGCGCGCGAGGCGGGGGCGACGTGGGGGGCGTCGTGTCGCCCGCTTGCGCGGTCATGATCCCGCCACGGCCGGCAGCCCGCCGGGCGGGCCGGGCGGGCCGGTGTAGGGGCGGCGGCGGAGGCGCGCCACCCAGCGGGCGATGAACTCGTCGAGCCCGACGGTCTGGCTGCGGATCACATCGAGTGCCTCGCCCGCGACGCCGCTGGAGGATCTGGCGATGACCGAGCCGAGGTCGGTCTGCTCGACGATCGCGTCGACGTCGACGCGCTCGACGATCTCGTTCACGTCCACCCGGTCCAGCACCGCGTCCAGGTCGACCTTCCTGATCACTCCGTCGACGTCGACCTGCTGCACCATCTGGTTGACATCCACCTGCGCGACTATCGCCGTGATGTCGACCTTGCCGACCAGCCGGTTCACGTCGACCGTCGACAGCAGCTGGTTCACGTCCATCCGGGCGAGCAGGCGATTCACGTCGACCCGGTCCAGTATGGCCTCGATGTCGACCTTGGTCAGTATGGCTTCGACGTCGACCCGGTCCATGAGCGCGTCCAGATCGATCCGGTCCAGCACGGCGTTCAGGTCGACCTGGTCGAGCACCGCGTTCACATCCACCGCGTCCAGGACCAGGCTGATCACGCGTTCGGCAACGCTCTGAGCGAGCGCCTCCATCGGGGGGGCGAGCCGCCCGCCCACCGAGCGAAGCGGCGCAAGCGGATCCACGTATCCAAGTATCGGTGCAATTCCGTCGCCGTGACCACCCACAACGGGTGAAGCCTGGAACCAGAGCGCCGCCTGTGGGCTGCTTGGAGGCCGGATCACGGCAGGAGAATGGCGGTAGCCTTTGATCGTGAACGGGTACCTCGCCTGTGACGGGTGAGGCAGCCGGGAAGTGCCGCATGCGGAAGATCCGCGGGACGGCGGATGCTGGAGGCGTGTAGGGTCGCCCACCAGGCCGGCATCGTGTGCCGGGGTGGCACGCGACACGAGTGGAGGCCCGGTGACCATCGGAGGCAGCGTCGCACTCATCATCATCGGCGCGATTCTGCGGTTCGCGATCACCTGGACGCCCCAGTACGTGAACATCCAGGCGATGGGTGTGATCCTGATGCTGGGCGGCATCGTCGGCCTGGGAATCTCGCTGGCCCTGCTTATCACGCGACGGCGCAGCCAGGCGGGTACCCAGGTCACCGAGCAGCGCCGCTACACCGAGCCGCCCACCTGAGAGGGCCGTTGGAGCCTCTCCCGGGTACGCCGCTTATCGCTCTGGCTGAACCCCGCGGCCCTTGGCGATTTCCTGCATCGCCTGCCGGTCGATGCTGTCCTTCGGGACGACCGCGACCCGGCACGGGGTCACCGCCCGCAGCGTGGCCGTGCGGCGGCCGTCGCGCAGCAGCGCCATCTCGCCCAGGATCGCACCCGGGCCGACCTGGCTCACCGGCTTGCCGTCGACCTCCACCTGAAGCACGCCGTCGAAGAGCAGGAACAGCTCCTCACCGGGCTGGCCTTGCTGGACCAGGGTCCGGCCTGCCCGGAGCCGCCGGAACTGCGGCTTGGCGTCGATAACGCCAACCGACAGCTGATGCTCCAGCGCCGACTCCACCACGGTCACGATTGGGGCCGAGTCCTCCGCCCCCCAGGGCGTATGGGTGCCGAACGACTCGCGCCACCAGGCGTCGTAGTCGATGAAGCCGGTCTTGGCGACGAGGTGGCCGCGTTCGTCGTAGACCCAGTGCCGGGGAAAGGAGCTGGCACCGGCCAGCTGGTGCTCGGCGGTGCCGTCGGCGTGGATGGTCAGGGCGAGGGTGGTCCAGGTCATTGGTCCCTCGATCTTGATGAATGGCTCGTGGCGGACCCGGCGGGGGGTGGGAAACCCGGTCCACCCGCCCGCGGTCTGCGCAAAGCGCACCCAGGTAGGGCTCCTCTCCGGCTCGGGTCGCAGGTCAGGCATGGCAATCGGGGTGAACGCGATGCTCGCCGGTCCGTAGCCGACCCGGGTCACATTGATGCGGCCGCCGCCGGTCTGACCCGCGTCAACGATGCGTCCGTCTTCCACCTCGATCCAGGCCTCGAGCCGGTTCGCCAGCCGGAATCGGTCGGTTGCCTGCAGTTCGTCCAGGTCGCCGAGGACATCGGGTGGCGGCGGATCGTAGTGCGCGATGTGGAGAAGCCCGAATGTCAGGCGGTTGAACCCCTCAGTCGCTCCCTGCGGGATCCAGGACAAAGAGGTGACCGAAGAACCGATGCGCATGGCGCCCCCCCGAGCTTGCCCCTGGGTCAGGCCGAGTGCCGGTGAATGCGATGCTAATCCCGCGCAGCCGTCGGGGGCACCCTTGAGATCCGGCCGCCCACGTGGTGGCAGGCGCGCGTGACCGCAGGAGCTGCCTGAGGCGCTCGATTCCCTGCAAGGCAGGAGTTCCAGCCCGGCCCGAATCCGCCGACCAATCCCCAGCCAGCCCATCTAGGCGGAGCTTCCCGTCATGATCGGCTTGCCTCGTGACCCGCATGCCGTAGCGGTATGTCAGCTTGCCGCCCAGCCATATGGCGGCGATCAGGAACGCCACGGCGACTGCGCTCAGCGCGAGCTGGCCCCATCTCGTTTGTCCAGCGCTACGTGATCGCCAGCCCGCCATGAGAAGCCGATCGCGAATACGAGGGCCGTCGCGGCGTTGAGCGCCAGATAGGTGCGCGGGCGTGCCAAGATCGGCAATGCCTTAGGTTGGTCGGGATGGCCGGATTCGAACCGGCGGCCTCCTGCTCCCAAAGCAGGCGCGCTAACCAAGCTGCGCCACATCCCG
>DAITAE010000061.1:0-13097 GCA_036824445.1 Streptosporangiaceae bacterium
CGGGAACCGGGTCGCCGTCCGCGTACCAGCCGATACCGAACCCGTCCACGTTCATCGTCCCGTGCCGCTGGCGCCGGGGCGCCCACGCCTGCCTGGCCAGGCCATACGGCGGGTCAAGCACCAGCGCGCGCACGGTCACGGGAGGACCGAGATAGGCCAGATGACGGCACATCGGGCCGCAGTCACACCCTCTCGCCGCCGGCGACCGCGGGCGTGGCGTCCCGGGCGGTGCGGAAGCCAGCGAAGATCTGCCGCCGGATCGGGTAGTCCCAGTTACGGAACGTGCCGCGGCAGGCGACATGGCCGACAGCGAACGACCCGCCGCGCAGCACCTTGTACTCGTCGCCGAAGAAGACCTCCGAGTACTCCCGGTACGGCCAGGCCGAAAAGCCCGGGTACGGCAGGAAGTCGCTGGCGGTCCACTCCCAGACGTCCCCGATCAGCTGGCGCGCCCCGCACGGCGCGGCTCCGCCGGGGTAGCTGCCGGCCGGGGCGGGGCGCAGGTGACGCTGGCCGAGGTTGGCCAGTTCCGCGGTCGGGTCGCTATCCCCCCAGGGGTACCGGCGCGAGCGCCCGGCAGCGGGGTCGAACCTGGCCGCTTTCTCCCATTCAGCCTCGGTGGGCAGCCGCCGGCCCGCCCAGGCCGCGTAGGCCTGCGCCTCGTACCAGGAGACGTGCAGCACCGGCTCGGCGGGCGGCACCGGCTCGGTCACGCCGAACCGCCTCAGCACCCAGCCACGGCCGTCACGCCGCCAGAACAGGGGCGCGGTGAGGCCGGCCCGCTGCCGGTGGTCCCACCCTCCCGGGCTCCACCACCGCCGGTCGTCATAGCCGCCGTCGGCGATGAACTGCTGATATGCCCCGTTGGTCACCGGCGTGGTGTCGAGGTAGAAGGCGGGCACGTGCACGGTATGGGCGGGCCGTTCGTTATCCAGCGCCCACGGCTCGCTGGAGGTGCCCATGGTGAAGGGGCCGCCCGGGACGAGCACCTCGGCGGGGAGCCAGAGCGCGTCCGGCGGTGGCGGCGGCTCGGCCGCCGACAGCACCGGGGCACCCCGCCGGAGCTGATGGGTGATGAGCATCGTCTCGTCGTGCTGCTGCTCGTGCTGGGCGATCATCCCGAAGGCGAACCCGGCTGTGACCAGCGGCGCCCCGGAGAACGTGGCCGATTCGAGGAGATCGAGCACCCGGCCGCGGACCTCGCCTGCGTAGTGCCGGGCCTCGCCGGGCGGCAGCAGCGGCAGGGTTGGACGCTCGCTGCGGGGATGCTCGAACGCGTCATACAGTGGGTCGATCTCCGGGTGCATCGGGTCCCTGCCGCCCACGGTCCGCAGCAGCCACAGCTCTTCCTGGTTGGCGACGTGTGCCAGATCCCACACCAGTGGGGACATCAGCGGGGAGTGCTGGCGGACCAGGTCGCCATCGTCCAGGCAGCCGGTCAGCAGCTGGGTCCGCTCCCGGGCCGTGACCAGGCAGCCTGCGATCTGCTCCCGCAGCGCCTCCGTGGACACGTCCGCAGCGCCGGGCTCATGCGTGGGCTTCTTGGCCATAGCAGTCCTCCACGAGGGTGTGCGCTGGGCCGGGCGGCGGGGAGCACCCGCGCCCGGCGCGTACCTGATCAAGCAGGTCATCGGCGGGACATCGATCCCGGTTCACGTAGCGTTCCGCGAAGGCGGTCACCGCCTGCCGCACGTCCGCGGGCCCGCCGGCGCGCGCCAGCGCCGCCTCCGCGGCGTCGAAGCACCGGCGGCTCGCGGCGGCGAGCGCGGGGTGCGCCGGACCGTGCCGGGCGGCCAGCCACCACGGGCTCGCGGGGTTCCAGCCCGCAGGGTCGGCGCCGGAGCCGGGGCGGGCTGGCGCGCCCGGCCCGCCCGGTGTGGGCCGGTGCCAGAGTGCCTCAGCCGCCGCCATCGCCTGCTCGGCGGCCAGCGGGTCATCGAGCAGGGCCGCCGTCACCGCCAGCGGCACCATCCACCCGTCGCCCGGCTGGGCGTCGATGCCGCGGACCTCCAGGTGGCCGCGCGGCCGCACCGGCGGGAACAGCGTGGACAGGTGGTAGCTGAGGTCACTGCTGGTCGGGGGCCGCTCACCGGCACCCCGCAGCCAGTCGCGGAATGTCAGCCCGGCCGGCGCGGACCAGTCCTGCGCGCCGGGCCGCCGCACGCACATGACCTCGGCCGCGAGCGCATAGTCCACCCATGCGGAACGGGGATCGGTGGCCGGCGGCCAGGCCCGGCCCGGGCGGCGTCCCGGTACTGGCTCGGCGTGCGCCGGCGGGCGGGTGCGGGGGGGGGCGAGCCGCGCCCAGGTGGCCTGGCGGGTCGATTTCCAGCCGGTGGGGCGGCCGCCGCGCAACGGCGAATTGGCGAACGCGGCTACGAGCACGGGGCCGATCGCGTGCAGGAGGTGCCATCGCCAGCGGAATCCGGACCAGCCCGGCTCCTCGCCGCCGGCGTCGACGCAGACCTGGACGGAGGCGGTGCTGCACATCATGAGCCGGCCCCACGGGCCGGCCCGGTCGAAGAACTCCTCCATCGCCGCGTAGCGGGGCAGTTCGAGGACGCGCCGCGGCGGGCGGAGCGGGTCGAGTCCCTGCCCATTGAGGCAGAGACCCGTCTGTTGGATGGCTTGCCGGAGTGCGGCGAGATCCAGGCTGGTGACGGCGATGCAGTGGCCCAGACCGGCCGCAGGGGCGGAACTGAGCTCGACCTGGCCGCCCGGCTCGGAGGTGAGCACGCCCCGGCCGGGTAGCGGCCCTCCAGCGCCCAGCCGGGCCACGGCGGTGGCCGCGCGGCGCTGGTCTACCGGCAAGGCGGGGTCGCGGCCGTCGCAGACCAGCCATTCCAGTTCCACCCCGAGCCGCCCGGGTGGCCCGGTCTTGAAGCAGATCCCGTGTACCTGCGCTTCCGCGTCCGGCTCGGTGAGCGGCTCCGCGCCGTCCTCGCTCTCCGGGCACACGGCGGCCGCCGCAGGGCCGGTGCCAGGCTCCGAATGCCCGCCAGGCTTAGACGGCCGGCGAGGCTCAAACGGTCCGCCCGGCACCCCCGGCCCGGCGTGCGAGCCAGGCCCGCGAAGAATTGGGTCGTCACTCTCCGTGACTGAGGAGGGTTCGCCCGCCGGGGGTCCCGTGGCCGAGTGTGCCGGACCGCTGTGGCTACCCGTCATGCGGCAGCCCCGTCCGTGTCGATGAGATCGCCGGGCGCATTGTCGGCATCAACCGGCTTACCGCCACCCGCATTCCGCCTGTCATACCCTGGCACCCGGATGCGACGCGCCGGGAGGGAACATGACGGAACGTGATCGCGACGTTGACGTTGTCGTGATCGGCATGGGGCCCGGTGGGGAATGGGCCGCGAACACGCTGGCCGAAACCGGCCTGGTGGTGGCCGGTGTGGAGGCCCGGCTCGTCGGCGGCGAATGCCCGTACTGGGGCTGCGTCCCGTCCAAGATGATGGTCCGCGCCGCTGACCTGCTCATGGAGGGGCACCGGGTCAACGGGATGTCGGGCACGGCTCGGGTCGTCCCCGACTGGGCCCCGGTGGCCCGCCGGATCCGTGACGACGCCACCGACGACTGGAACGACAAGGCGGCCGTGGACCGGTTCACCGGCAAGGGAGGCATCCTGGTGCGCGGGCACGGGCGGATCAGCGGGCCGGGCGAGGTCACCGTCACTCCCTCCGGCCCGGACAGCCAGAAGCAGGTGCTGCGGGCACGGCGCGGGATCGTCATCAACACCGGCACGGCGCCGGCCGTGCCACCGATCCCGGGCCTGGCTGGCACGCCGTTCTGGACGAACCGCGAGGCGATCGAGACCGAGCGGGTACCCGCGTCGATGGTGGTGCTCGGCGGCGGGTCCGTCGGGGTGGAACTCGGCCAGGTCTTCGCGCGGTTCGGCAGCCGGGTCACCGTGATCGAGGGGACGGGCCGGCTGCTGCCGCTGGAGGAGCCGGAGGCCGGGGACCTGCTGGCGGAGGTATTCGGCCGGGAGGGGATCGGCGTGCACGTCGGCAAGCATGCCACCGGGGTCGGACATAACGGGGGCCGCTTCACGGTCACCGTCGACGGCGGCGAGGAACTCACCGGTGAGGCGCTGCTGGTCGCCACCGGCCGCCGGACCGACCTGGCGGGGATCGGCGTCGGCGCGCTGGGCATCGACGAGACCCTGCGCGCCATCCCGGTGGACGATCACCTGCGGGCAGCCCCCGCGGTATGGGCGCTGGGAGACATCACCGGCAAGGGCGCGTTCACCCACATGTCGATGTACCAAGCGGGAATCGTCGTGGCCGACATCCTGGGTGAGGCGGGCTTCCCGGCGCAGTACCACGCCGTGCCGCGGGTCACGTTCACCGACCCGGAGGTCGGCGCGGTCGGGCTGACCGAGGCCCAGGCACGGGAGCAGGGACTGAGCGTGCGCGTGGGCACGTACCCGGTCCCGAAGTCCACGCGGGGCTGGATCCACAAGGCGGGCAACGACGGGTTCATCAAGCTGGTCGAGGACGCCGGAACCGGGGTTCTCGTCGGCGCCACGTCGGCCGGCCCGGTCGGCGGCGAGGTGCTCGGCGCGCTCGTGGTCGCGGTGCACGCGCGGGTCCCGGTGCAGTGCATGCGCCAGATGATCTACGCCTACCCCACGTTCCACCGCGCGATCGAGGACGCCCTGGCCGCGCTCAAGTAAGAGTGGCGGCCACCGTGGCGGCTCCCCCACCCGCCGGGATCAGCCCCAGACGTCCTGGGCGACCTGGACGATGAGCTCGAGCTTGGCGCGCTGCTGGTCGTAGCTGAGGGCATTGCCCTCGACGGTGGAGGAAAAGCCGCACTGGCCGGACAGGCACAGCTGGTCGAGTGGGACGTATTTGGCGGCGGCGTCGATGCGGCGCTTGAGGTCGTCGGGGTCTTCCAGCTCGCCACGCTTGGTCGTGACCAGCCCCAGCACGACCATCTTGCCGGGCGGGATGAACCGCAGCGGCTCGAAACCGCCGGAGCGCTCGTCGTCGTATTCCAGGAAAAATCCGTCCACGGCCAGGCCGCCGAACAGCGCCTCGGCGACGAAGTCGTAGCTGCCCGAGGCGGCCCAGGAGGAGCGGAAGTTGCCGCGGCACAGATGCGTGGTGACGGTCAGCCCGGCCGGCTTATTGGCCAGCGCCGCGTTGATCTGGCGGATGTAGCGCAGGTGCATGTGGTCGGCGTCCTCGCCGCGGGCGGCGATCTCGGCCCGCTGGGCCGGGTCGTTGAGGTAGGCCAGGGACGTGTCGTCGAACTGCAGGTAGGTGCAGCCCTGGCCGGCGAGCCGGGCCACCTCGTCGGCATAGGCGGCGGCCAGGTCGGCCCAGAACCCCTCGATGTCGGGATAGACCTGCGGGTCGATCGCGGCGGGGCCGCCGCGGTAGTGGACCATGTTCGGCGAGGGGATGGTCAGCTTGGGGGTCATCCCCGGGGGGGCCACCGACTGCAGGTAGCCGAAATCCTCACCGAAGATCGTCTTGTCCATCCGCAGCTTGCTGCCCACGTGCAGGGCGGCCGGAGTCCACTCGATGTCGCCTGCGGGGTTGTGGAACTTCACCGCCAGATGGCCCGGTGCCTTGCTGATCCCGCCGATCTGGTAGATGAAGTCCATGTGCCAGGTGGCGCGGCGGAACTCCCCGTCGGTCACCGACCGCAGCCCCACGTCCCGCTGCATCGCCACCACATCGGCAATCGCCGTGTCCTCCACCTCGCGCAGCCGTGCGCCATCGATCTTCCCCGCCGCGAAGTCGTCCCGGGCCGCCAGCAGGCTGGCCGGGCGCAGCAAACTACCCACATGGTCGGCACTGAACGGCGGCGTCGTACGCATGGGCAGTATCGTGGCGTTTCCGCACCCGGCTGGTCAATCCGGCCTGGCCGGGACGCCCGCCCTGCGTCCCGGTGGGATGCCGGGCAGCGCCTCCGCGTTCAGGCCCTGCTCCCTGGCCACCTGGCGCAGCAGGCTGATCAGCTGCGTCCGCTCGCCACCGGTCAACCACGTGAACCCCAACATGATCGGCGGTCGGACCGCACCCGTGCTGCCGAGAATGAACGGCTCCGCGGGGGGCCGCCGCCGGTGACTGGAGATAAGTTGGGCGTGCCACGTCAGCGAGCAGGAAGGCAAGCCGTGGGCAGTGGGGTCGGACACCTGGTCCTGTCCGGGCCGCTGATCCTGGCTGTCCCCGTCGCGGCCGCCGCGGGTGCGGTCACCTTCCTGTCGCCGTGCGTGCTGCCCCTGGTCCCCGGTTATCTCTCCTACGTCGCCGGCATGTCCGGGGTGGACGCGCAGGCCCGCCCGCCCGCGGCCGGCGGCGAGGGCGACCGCCAGGCCGCCGCGGCAGGCCCGGCCGAGACTGGGGGCACGGACGGCAGCGGCGGAACGGCCGTGAAGGTGACGGCCACCGCGGCGACGGCCCGCCCGGGCCGGTCCCGGACGGTGCTGGGCACCGCGTTGTTCGTGCTCGGCTTCTCGGCCGTGTTCGCCAGCGAAGGCGTGGCGTTCGGCGGGCTCGGCGCAGTCCTGCGCACCCACTCCACTGGGCTGACCCAGATCCTCGGCGCAGTCACGATCGTCCTGGGGCTGATGTTCGCCGGGGTGTTCGACCGGTTCCCCATCGCCGGGCGGATCCTCCAGCCTTCCGTGCGCCCGCGGGCCGGGCTCGCCGGGGCACCGGCGCTCGGGGTGCTCTTCGGGGTGAGCTGGACACCCTGTATCGGCCCCACCCTCACGGTGGTCCTGGGCCTGGCCATGACCTCGGGCACGGCCGCGCGCGGGGCGCTGCTGATGTTCGTCTACGGCCTGGGCCTTGGCATCCCGTTCCTGGTCGTCGCGCTGCTGTTCCAGCGCGGGATGACGGCCTTCGGCTTCGCCCGTCGGCACGCCCGGCTCATCACCCGGGTCGGCGGGGCGCTGCTGGTTGCCATCGGCGTGCTCGAGCTGACCGGCGCCTGGACGGCCGTCCTGTCCTGGATCCAGACCCACTGGGTCAGCGGCTACCAGTCACCGCTGTAGGCGCGCACTCCGGGTGGTGCCCCGCCCGCCCGCGGGCGCCCCGTCAGCGCGGTCGGGTGTACCAGCGGCCGGTAACCGGCCGCGATCGCGGCGACGGTCGACGGCGGCGTCAGCACCTCCATCGCACCCGGCGGCCCGGGCTCTGCTGGGGCGCCGTAGCCGTGAAAGGACCAAGGCAGCAGCCGGCCGCCCAGCAGCAGTGCGGCACCCCCGCCCACCCAGACCATGACCCCATCGGGCAGCTCCCCGGCGGGCGCGAGGTGGGTGACCTCCCGCTGCAGGCGGCCGGTGCGCTCACGGTGCAGCACCGCGTCCATCTCGCCCGCCCGCGGCGGGCGGGGCAGCTGGCGTGCCGCACACCACGCCCCGGTGAAGTCCATGTAGTCCTGGTGGCGGCAGTACGCACACGGCCGGTGCCCCGCGGCGAGCGCTGTCGCCTCATCGAGGAAAAACAGCGCCGTCCACCGGCCAGGCGGCATCGGATCGCGCCGCACGCCCTTCCAGTCCAGCACGCAGCAGATCCACCGCTGCGACCGCCAGCGGCTGGCACCCAGCTGGCGGCCCTGCCCGTGCAGGCAGCCACGATTGCCCATCATCAGGCCACGGCCGCCGTCCGCGACGATCTCGCCGGTCGGCATCACCCGGTTCTGCAGCGGCACCGTCCCATCCTCCACCACCCCCACGACATCCCGGCTCGCTACGCTGCGGCCATGAAGCCTGCCACCGGGCCCGGCGGGTCGGCGGCTTGGACCCGCAGGCTGCTGCGCTGCGGCCTGGCCGCGGGACCCGTGTTCGTCACGGCATTCCTGCTCGAGGGCGCCGTCCGGGACGGCTACCGGCCGCTGCGTCATCCGGTCAGCTCGCTCGCGCTCGGATCGCGCGGCTGGGTCCAGGCCGCCAACTTCGCCGTGACCGGGACCTTGTTTCTCGCCGGCGCGGCAGGGCTGTCACGCGCCGGCGATCCTGCGATGGACAGCCGGGCAGGACCGGCCCTGATCGGCGCGGCAGGTGCCGGGCTCATCGGCGCGGGAGTCTTCCCTACCGACCCGGTCAGCGGGTACCCGCAGGGAACGCCCGGCGCGCCGCGTGCACCCAGCCGCACCGGCGCGGTGCACAATCTGGCGGCGATCCCCGTGTTCCTCGGTCTGCCAGCAGCCGCGCTCGGCTACAGCCTGCGGTCGTTCCGGGCAGGCCGGCCCGGCTTTGGGCTGTACAGCGCGGGCACCGCCGTCACCATGCTGGCGACCATGGCGCTGGCCGCAGCGGGCTTCGGCCAGGCGCCGCAGCTTGTCAACCTCGGCGGGCTCTTCCAGCGTGCCAGCATCGTGACGGGCTTCACCTGGCTCACGGTCCTTTCCGCACGAGCGCTCTGGCTCACGCGGGATCCTCAGCGGGAGGTGCCGGGAGGGTGACCGGCGCAGCGGAACAGCTGGATCGAACCCAGCGGAACGAACCCGGCCGCCAGCAGCGCCCGGACGCTGGCCGCGTTGCCAGGCGCGACTGCCGCCACAGCAAGCTGGCCGGAAGGGATGGCGCTCAGGGCATCGCGGACAAGTTCGGCACCGCCACCCGCCCGGCGGCGCGATGGCTCGAGCTCGAAGCTCACCTCGGTGAGTCCGGCGATCCCCCGGCTGACGACGGCGAGGGCCGAGCGGCGTGGGTCGGGGTAGCCCATCAGCCGGGGATGATCGCGGATTCCGGCCGCGAACATCGCTCGCGGATGCGTGGCGAGGTCGGGCCGCTCGGTCAGCCGGGGCGCGACGCCAGCGCGTCCCATGCCACGGCTGGCCATCAGCATGTCCAGGCTGTCGATCCAGCCGTCAGGTCCGGCGAGAGCGGTGATCAGCCGCGGGTCATGGGCGCCGCCGAAGCCATCCGCCCCCAGTGCGGCGAGCAGGCGGTCGGGGACGTCCGGCCGCACGGCAAAGACGGCGTGCCCCGTGAAGGAGACGATGGCCTCCAGCCCGGCGCGCCACGGCGGCACCCGCCGCCAGCCCCCGTCGGCGTCGGGGAACTCGCCACCGGCCGCGGAGATGATCAGCTCGGCAAGAGGGTGATCCGGGCGCATGCCCCGGCTACTGCTGGCTCGCGCGCGGCGGCAGTGGCGGCCGGCGCCGGGAGGGCCGGGCCGACGTGTCGGGCGGGTGCGCGGCGGGCTTGGTACGCAGCGCCTCGACCGCCAGCCGTACCGCCGTCGCGAGCTGCGGATCGCGTCCCTCCGCCCAGTCCAGTGGCGAGATGATGACCTCGACGTCGGGATCGACGCCATGGTTCTCCACCCCCCAGCCGTAGGTGTCCAGCCACATGGCGTACTTCGGAATCGTCATCGTGGTCCCGTCGACCAGCCGGAACCATTCGTCGATGCCGATGACCCCGCCCCAGGTGCGGGCGCCCACCACCGGGCCGAGCCCGAGGATGCGCAGCGCGGCAGTGATCATGTCCCCGTCGGAGCCCGCGAACTCGTCCGTGAGCGCCACGACCGGGCCTCGCGGGACATCCTGCGGGTACGTGCCCGGCCGCCGCCCACGTCCCAGGTCCCAGCCCATGATCCGCCGGGCGAGCTTCTCCACCACCAGTTCGGACACGTGGCCGCCGCGGTTCTGGCGCACGTCAAGGATGAGCATGTCCCGCGCCATCTCGGCCCGCAGATCGCGGTGGAAGTGTGCCCAGCCCTCACCCATCATGTCCGGGACATGGAGGTAGCCCGCCCGCCCGTCGGCCAGTTCGCGCACCAGCCGCCGGTTGCTGGCGACCCAGTCCTGGTAGCGCAGGCGCCGCTCGCTGGCGAGCGGGACCACGGCTACCCGGCGGCGCCGTCCCCCCTCGGACACGGTGAGCTCCACCGGCTTGCGCGCGGCGCCAACCAGCAGCGGGCCCGGCCCGGCGGCCGGGTCAACGGGCTGCCCGTCCACCTCGAGCAACGTCGTCCCGGCCGGCACGGCCGCGCCCGGCCCGGACAGGGGTGAACGGGCGCGCGGATCGGAGGACTCGCCGGGCAGGACCCGCGCCACCTGCCAGCTGCCGTCCGCGCCCTGGGCCAGGTCGGCACCGAGATAGCCCACCTGCGGTGTGGCGGGCCCGGCCGGCCTGGCGGCGGCCCGCACGTAAGCGTGCGAGGTGCCAAGCTCGCCGAACACCTCCCAGACCAGGTCGGCGAAGTCGTCGGCGGTGCGGATCCGCCCCCGCAGCGGCCGGTAGGTGTCCAGCACGCCGTCCCAGTCCACCTCGGCCATGTCGGGCACCCAGAAGTCGTGCCGCATCACGCGGCCCGCCTCGTCGAAGGCGTGCGCCCGCTGGGCCTGCGGGTCGGCGAGGAAACGGGCCCGGGACAGGTCCACCTGCACGGGGTCCGGCCCGTCGCCCCCCTCCTTGCGCTCGGCGCAGACCACCATCAGCTCGTCGCCGTCGCGCACCACGAGCCGGTTCCCGTCCCCGCTTACCTCGAACCAGTCGAGGGCCGCCACCACCTCGGAACAGGTGCGCTGGCTGAAGTCGAACCGCTCCAGGGACGGCCGGGGCGGATCGTCGTCAGGGTCGACGGCGCCCTCACCGAGGACCCCGGCCACCTTGCTCTTCAGCCACACCAGCCCTCCGGCGACCGCCGATATGCCGGAGTACAGCGATTCCTCCACCGGCACGCCCACCACCCGGCCGGGCAGGCCCTCGACGTCCACCCTGACCGCCGGACGGTCCCGGTGCGGCCCGGCGGCGCCCGCTCGCTCCCCCCCGCTGGGCTGCTCCCCCGTGGATTGCTCCCCCGTGGTCTGCTCTCCCGTAGCGGTCTCCCCGGCGGCCCGGTCCTCCGTGGCCCGTTCCCCCGCGGTCTGGTCCCCGGCGGTCTGGTCCCCCGCGGCGCGCACGCCGCTTGACTGCTCCCCAGTGGCCTGGTCTCCCGCGGCCTCCTCCTCACGCGCATCGCCGGCGCCCGCCGACTGCTTCGCGTCGTCCTCGGCTACCGGCCTTCCGCCCGTCTCTGGGGCGAACGGTGAGGGGGTCGGCGCGGCGAGGGTCACCAGGTACGGCCGGCACCCATACGGGAAGGACATGTCGAAGAAGTGGGCGTCGTAGATGGGGTCGAAACTGCGCCGGGACAGGAATGCCAGATACAGGCCGTCCTTGCTGAAGACGGGCTCGGTGTCGCTGAACCTGCCATCGGTGATCTCCACGACCGCCGCGTCCGCCAGCCGGGCCAGGCGGATCTGGCTCAGCGGCGGCCGGCCCGGGTGCGACCACGCCAGCCAGGCCGAGTCGGGTGAGAACGCCAGCCCGGTCACCGAGCCGTCCTGCGACGCCGCCAGCGCGGTCACGGCGCCGGTGGCCAGGTCGACCACGGACAGCCGCCCGTCCCTGGACGCCACCGCGACCGTTGCCCCGTCCGGGGCGGCGGTCACGGCTTGCACCATTCCCAGCTGCCCGGCCGCCAGCCGCCGCGGCGCTGACGGCCCGCCATCCTGCCCCGCCGCTGGCGCGATCTCCAGCGCATCCTCGCCCCCGGCGTCGCTCACCCAAAGCACGTGACCGGTCGTCCCGAGGACCGTGGGCAGCCGGGCCCTGGCGCCGGGCGCCACGCTCAGCGCCCGGGCAGGGCCGTCCCGGTGGGTCAGCCAGTGCACGGTCCCTGCGACCTCGACCGCGCTGGCGCGGCCCGATTCGTCGCAGGACAGCCCGTCGAGCTGATCCGCGGCCGACACGAACCTCGGCGCGGGGGCGGAGGCGGCGGCGCCGAGCGAGACCTCCACCCGCCGGGCCTCGCTGTCCAGGCCGTCGAGCAGCCAGATCTCGCCGGCGCACTGGTAGATCACGCGGCGGCCGTCCGTGCTCGCGTTCCGGGCGTAGAAGCCGTCATGGTCGGTGTGGCGCCGCAACCCGGCGCCGTCAAGCTGGCACGAATACAGGTTGCCGGTGCCCTCATGGTCGGACAGGAACACGAGCCTGTCCCCCACCAGCATCGGGCTGGCCAGCTGACCGCCCAGGCCGGCGAGGATCCGGCGGAACTCGGCCGGCCCGCCCGGCCCCTCCTGCCGGACCCAGAGCCGCCCCGCTGTTCCTCCCCGGTAGCGCTTCCAGTACGCCGGGTCGCGCCCCCCCGTCCCGTTGAGCAGTGCGGTCCCGGCCGGCTCGATCGCCAGATCAGCGACCGGGCCGAACGCCTGGCGGCGTGGCGCGCCGCCGTCCGCGCCCAGGAGATAGGCGTGGGCGAAGCGCTCGAACGGCTGCCAGGCGGCGGTGAGCGCGATGATCTCCCCACCAGGGGTCCACCCCGCCAGCCGGGTGCCGCTGTCGCCCCAGTGGGTGAGCCGCCTGGCCCGCCCGCCGTCCAGCTCGCACACGTGAACCTCGGGCGCGCCGTCGCGGGCACTGGTCCAGGCGAGCAGCGAACCATCGCGCGACAGCCGTGGATGGCTAACCGGCGACCGGTCCGACGACACCCGCCAGGCCTGGCCTCCCGCGAGCGGCCCGAGCCAGACGTCATCGTCGGCGGCGAACGTCAGCAGGTCGCCGTGCAGATGGGGAAACCGCAGGTATCCGGCCGAGGTCACCGCCACATCCTAGTGGCCTGCCCGGGGAAGCCCGCCCTCGTTCCGGGGCCGCTGACGGCCGGTCGGCGGAGCCCGTTCTGGGCGGCCGCACGGGCGCAACCCTGAGCGTGATCATGGGATCACTATCGTTCTTACAGTAGCCATCCCATGATCACGAGACGGGGGGCGATCCGGCCGCCGGGTCGGACGTATGTGGCCGCGCGCCTTGGCCCGCCCGGGCGGGGTCGGCCGCTATGATCGGGCCCGTGGTCAGGTGGCCGCGGGGCGCACCGGCGAGCGAGGAGACGCCCATGTCGAAGGTGCGTGACCCGCTACCGCGGGATGGGCTGGACCTGCGCGGGCAGGACGCCAGCCGGCCGGCCGCACCGGGAGCGTTCCGGGCCGACGTGCCGCCCGGAACGCTGGCGCTGGTCAACAGCGGCCTGTTTGCCGATGCCTCGAACTTCGAGCTGCGGTTCGTGCCCGACTACCAGCGGATCACCGCGATCGTCCAGGCGCTGCGCACGCTCGGGCTCAAGGTGGTCCTGACCAGCGGTTCGTTCGAC
>DAITAE010000553.1:0-3405 GCA_036824445.1 Streptosporangiaceae bacterium
CCAGGGACAAGGCGCCGGCCCGGAACAAGGCGGCCAAGGACAAGGCGGACACCGGGGATGCACCCGTCGCCGAGGACACGTCGGCGGCCGAGGCCAAGGCGGCGGCCGAGGACACGTCGGCGGCCAAGAACACGGCGGACAAGCCGGCGCCCCGGCGGACCCGTGCCGCGGGCGGCAGCGCCGCTGGCGCCGATAAGCCGGAGGAGGAGCAGCAGTGAGCAAGATCGCGAATCCGCGGGACGTCCTGCTGCGGCCGGTGATCTCCGAGAAGAGCTACCGGCTGGCCGACGACGGCAAGTACACCTTCGTTGTGGCCCCGGGCGCCAACCGGACCCAGATCAGGCAGGCGGTCGAGACGGTCTTCGGTGTCCGGGTGACGAGCGTCAACACGCTCAACCGGCCCGGCAAGCGGCGCCGCACCCGGTACGGCTGGGGGAAGCGTCCCGACACCAAACGCGCCGTCGTCAGCCTCGCCGAGGGGGACCGGATCGACATCTTCGGCGGACCGGTCAGCTAGCCGACAGGGAGTCTGAGCAAACATGGGTATCCGCAAGTACAAGCCGACCACCCCGGGCAGGCGGGGCGCGAGCGGCGCAGACTTCGCCGAGATCACGCGCGGCGAGCCTGAGAAGTCGCTCGTCCGTCCCCTGCACTCCCAGGGCGGCAGGAATGTGCACGGCCGGATCACCGCGCGGCACCAGGGCGGCGGCCACAAGCGCGCCTACCGGCTCATCGACTTCCGCCGGGCCGACAAGGACGGCGTTCCGGCCAAGGTGGCGCAGCTGGAGTACGACCCCAACCGCACGGCCCGGATCGCGCTGCTGCACTACGCGGACGGCGAGAAGCGTTACATCCTGTGCCCGGAGGGCCTGTCCCAGGGGGACAGGGTGGAAAACGGCCCCGGCGCGGATATCCGCCCCGGCAACTGCCTTCCGTTGCGCAACATACCAACCGGCACCGTGGTGCACGCCATCGAACTGCGGCCCGGTGGCGGAGCCAAGATCGCGCGCTCGGCCGGCTCCGGGGTCCAGCTGCTCGCCAAGGAGGGCGGCTACGCGCAGCTGCGCATGCCCTCCGGGGAGATCCGGCGGGTGGACGCGGCCTGCCGGGCGACCGTCGGTGAGGTCGGCAACTCCGAGCAGGGCAACATCAAGCTCGGCAAGGCGGGCCGCGGCCGCTGGAAGGGGCGCCGCCCGCAGGTGCGCGGGGTGGCGATGAACCCGGTCGACCACCCGCTCGGCGGCGGTGAGGGCAAGAGCTCCGGTGGCCGTCACCCGGTCAGCCCGTGGGGCCAGCCGGAAGGGCGCACTCGCAAGGATCACAAGCCGAGCGACCGGATGATCATCCGCAGGCGCGGCAAGAAGAAGCGGTAGGAGCACTTCACGATGCCTCGTAGTCTTAAGAAAGGCCCGTTCGTCGACGACCACCTGATCAAAAAGGTGGACGCCCAGAACGACAAGGGCACCAGGAACGTCATCAAGACGTGGTCACGCCGCTCCATGATCGTCCCGGCGATGCTCGGCCACACCATCGCGGTCCACGACGGCCGTAAGCACGTCCCGGTTTTCATCACCGAGGCGATGGTCGGCCACAAGCTCGGCGAGTTCGCGCCCACGCGGACGTTCCGCAGCCACGTCAGGGACGACCGCCGCAGTCGGCGTTAGGCCGGGTCAGCGCGCAGACAGAGTGACAGAGAGACGGAGAAGAAACGATGGAGGCTAGGGCAATGGCGCGGTACGTCCGCGTCACCCCGCGCAAGGCCCGCCGCGTGGTGGACCTCATCCGCGGCATGCCCGCCGAAGAGGCGCGGGCGGTCCTGGCGTTCGCGCCCCAGTCGGCGAGTGACCCGGTCGGCAAGGTGCTCGCGAGCGCCATCGCGAACGCGGGCCAGAGCCAGCAGCTTGACGCGGGCTCGCTGGTGGTGAGCCGCGCGTGGGTGGACGAAGGGCCCACCCTCAAGCGGTTCCGCCCCCGCGCCCAGGGCCGCGGTTACCGGATCAACAAGCGGACCAGTCACATCACAGTCATCGTCTCGGACGAGCCCGAGGGAAGGACCCGCTAGTGGGCCAGAAGGTGAACCCGCACGGGTTCCGGCTGGGCATCACCACCGACTTCAAGAGCCGGTGGTACGCCGACAAGCTGTACAAGGATTACGTGGCCGAGGACGTGGCCATCCGCCGCATGCTGCAGCGCGGCATGGAGCGCGCCGGCATCTCCAAGGTGGAGATCGAGCGCACCAGGGACCGGGTCCGGGTGGACATCCACACGGCGCGGCCCGGCATCGTCATCGGGCGGCGCGGCGCCGAGGCCGACCGGATCCGCGGCGACCTGGAGAAGCTCACCGGCAAGCAGATCCAGCTCAACATCCTCGAGGTCAAGAACCCCGAGATCGACGCCCAGCTGGTCGCGCAGGGCGTGGCCGAGCAGCTGTCGAGCCGGGTGTCGTTCCGGCGCGCGATGCGCAAGGCCATGCAGACGGCCATGAAGGGCGGCGCGCGCGGGATCCGGGTGCAGTGCTCGGGCCGCCTCGGCGGCGCCGAGATGTCGCGCTCGGAGTTCTACCGCGAGGGCCGGGTGCCGCTGCACACGCTGCGCGCCGACATCGACTACGGCTTCTACGAGGCGCGGACCACGTTCGGCCGGATCGGCGTCAAGGTCTGGATCTACCGCGGCGAGGCGCCGGCCACCCGCGCCGAGCGCGAGGCGCAGGCGGCGGCCCTGCGGGCCGGCCAGCGCCGCGACCGCGACCGGGATCGCCCGCCCTCCCGCCGCCGCCGCCCGGCCGCCGGCGAGGGGCAGGGCCCGGGCCCGGGCCCCGAGGACACGCCGCGGCCCACCGGCGGCGAGGCCGCGGTCGCAACCGTGACCGAGGAGGGCTGAGGCATGCTCATCCCGCGCAGGACCGCGCACCGCAAGCAGCACCGGCCGGACCGGCACGGCACCGCCAAGGGCGGCACCCGGGTGGCGTTCGGCGAGTACGGCATCCAGGCACTGGAGCACGCCTACGTGACCAACCGCCAGATCGAAGCCGCCCGGATCGCGATGACCCGGCACATCCGCCGTGGCGGGAAGGTGTGGATCACCATCTACCCGGACCGCCCGCTCACCAAGAAGCCCGCGGAGACCCGGATGGGCTCCGGCAAGGGCTCGCCGGAATGGTGGGTCGCCAACGTCAAGCCCGGCCGGGTCATGTTCGAGCTGTCCGGCGTGTCGGAGCCGGTGGCCAGGGAGGCGCTGCGCCGCGCGATGCACAAGCTGCCTATGAAAACAAGATTCGTCAAGCGAGAAGTGGGTGAGGCGTGATGGCCAAGGGCCTGGTCGCCGCTGACCTGCGGAACTCGACCGAGGAGGAGCTCGACAGCAAGCTGGCCGAGGCGAAGACGGAGCTGTTCAACCTCCGCTTCC
>DAITAE010000554.1:0-3389 GCA_036824445.1 Streptosporangiaceae bacterium
GCCGGATCTGGTGGACAACCTGGCGCGGTATCTCAGGCCGCTCGGAATCCAGCTGGACCAGGCCCACATCGAAGACCAGGTGCGGAAGTACGGGAGCCAGCTGCTGGCCGGCGCGGGCAGCCTGCTCGGCGGTGTGGTACAGGTCGCCACCGGGATCGTCGGCGGCGTCTTCCAGGCGCTGACGATCGCCTTGTTCACCTTCTACATGGTCGCCCAGGGGCCGCAGCTGCGGCGGACGGTCTGCTCGCGGTTCCGTCCCGACCGGCAGCGGCGGATCCTGTTCATCTGGGAGCAGGCGATCGACCAGACCGGCGGCTATTTCTACTCCCGGCTGCTGCTGGCGGTGATCAACGGCGCCCTGATGTACGCGGTGCTGCGCTGGCGGGGCGTGCCGTTCGCGGCGCCGCTCGCCATCTTCGAGGGGATCGTCGCCGAGTTCATCCCGATCGTCGGCACCTACATCGGCGGGGCCATACCGGTGCTGGTCGCGCTGCTGTACGAGCCGGTCGACGCGCTGATCGTGCTCATCTGGATCGTGGTGTACCAGCAGATCGAGAACTACTTCCTGAGCCCACGGCTGACCGCGAGGACGATGTCCCTTCCCGCGCCGGTCGCCTTCGCGGCCGCGCTCATCGGCGGCGCGCTCGGCGGGATCCTGTTCGCCTTCCTCGCCCTGCCGGCGGCCGGTGTGATCCTGGCGGCGATCAGGACATACGGCCGGTACTACGAGGTCGTCGAGGATGACGCCACGGTCGAGCCCGCCCTGGCGCCCGACAAGACCACCAAGAGCCGCGGCCCCAGGCCGGGGTGGTTCCGCCGGCGAAAGCAGGACCCTGCCAAGCCTCCGGACGGGCCTAAGCAGGACCCTGCCAAGCCCCCGGACGGCCCCCCGTCCGGTGACCGGTAAGGGAACCGCGACGCCCTGTCCTGGGTGTCTGCCTGATGATCAGCGCCGTGATAGGCCTGAGCTGACTTGCCGGTCCCGGCCGCCGGCAACTCCTGCGGCCGGTTCCAGAGCCCTCCCGGCGACGGTTGGAGGTCAACGTGCCGGACTTCGCTAAGGACAATGCCGCGGCCAGCGCCGAGTCCCGCTGGTGGCATCGTCTCGCGCACTCTTTCGTTTCGGCGGACAGCTACGGGCTGGTGCTGCTGCTCGTCGTGGTCACCTACGTGGTGTCGGTTTCGGTGACCGAGACGCGGGCGGCCTCGATCGTGCTCACCGTGCAGCTGGCAACGGTCTGGCTCACCCTGCGGACCTCACACGCGCGCCGCGGGGTGCGGATCGTCGCCGACATCGTGCTGGGCCTGGCCGCCGTGGCCGCGGTCGCGAGCTTCTTCGTCCATCAGCCCGGAAACGAGCTGGGCGGGATCTTCGCCATCTGCTGCCTGCTGTATCTGATCGCGCCGTTTTCCATCGTGCGCCACCTGATCCTGCGGTCTCAGATCGACACCGAGACCCTGCTCGGCGCCATCGCCGCCTACCTGCTGATCGGCATGTTCTTCGCCTTCGCCTACAAGGCCGCCGGCGAGTTCGGTTCCGCGCCGTTCTTCGGCGCCGCCGGGCAGGGCACGCTCACCCAGGACCTGTTCTTCAGCTTCGTCACGATGACCACCGTCGGGTACGGGAACCTGGTGCCGGCCGCCAACCCCGGGCAGACCTTCGCCGTGCTCGAAGCGGTGACCGGCCAGCTGTTCCTCGTCGTGGCCGTCGGGAAGATCATCAGCGCCCTGCAGCCCCGCCGCGGCGAGCGATCCGGCTCCTGACCATGGCAGGGGTCTCCGGCGCATCCACCCCCGAGCCCGAACCGGCCAGGCAGAACGATCCGGCCCGCTTTGGCGCGGCCAGCCGAATGGCCCTACCGTGGGGTTGGCCACGAACGTCGGGCCGACCGCCCAGCCTGCCGGGTCTCGGCCTGACCCGTGAGGTGTCTGATGACCACGATGGCGCACCCCCATCCGGCACGAGTCAGGGTCTGGCTTGGCTGGACGCTCTCAGTGGCCACGATTGTTCTCTGCGGTGCGGGATCCCACTTTGGTGACGCCGCCCACGCCTACCTCCCGCCACTGCCTCGTGCCGCCCAGCAAGACTTTCGGCTGACCCCGATCTTCGCGATGGCCTTCGCCGTCGTCGGCGCACTGATCGTCTGGCGGCGGCCAAGGAACCGGATCGGGTGGGTATGCTGCGGGATCGGCATCCTGTGGGGGCTCGAGGAATTCGTCCTGGGCTTCTCCAGCTACGCCGCCTACGCCCCACACCCAGCTATTCCCGACGCGAATCTTTGGCAGTGGCTGGCCGGCTGGATATGGATCCCGCCGGTGATCCTCACGTTCTTTTTCCTGCCCTTCCTTTTCCCCAATGGTGAGCCTGTCTCGCCACGCTGGTGGTCGCTCGCCTGGGTTGCGCTCGCAGGCGCGGTTATCGGCATCGCAGGCCAGATGACCGGCATAACGACGCTCAGCCTCCTCGGCCAGCTCATCGACCTCACCTGCGCCGTGCTGGCCCCGGTCACGCTGGTGATCCGCTATCGCAGAGCGCCGTTTGAGGAACGCCAGCAGATCAAGTGGTTCGCCGGCGCGGCGCTCGTGCTTGCCGGGCTGACGGTAGTCGCCGTCGCCGTGAGTTTCACGGTTTACCACAACGGGGACGTCGTCTTTAACCCGGTGGGCGGCACCATGCTGCCGCTCGGCCTCACTGGGGTGGCCGCCGCGATCGGGATCGCGGTCCTGCGTTACCACCTCTATGACATCGGCGTCTTCCTGCGGCGCGCCCTGGTGTACGCGGCGCTGGTAGCGCTGATCGGTGCGATTTACCTGGTGCTGGTCGTGTCCGTCGGTACCAGCATCGATGCCCCCACGACCGACCGCGCCATCCCCTTCGTCGTGGCAGCGGTTGTCGCCCTCATCTTTCAGCCGGTGCGCACCCGCCTGCAGCGGCTGGCGAACCGGCTGGCTTACGGCAGGCGCGCCAGCCCCTACGAGGTGCTGGCCACTTTCAGCCGGCACGTGTCCGAGGTCTACGCCGACGAGGACCTCACCGTCCGGATGGCCCGCATCCTTGCCGAGGGGACCGAAGCCGACCGCGCGGAGATCTGGCTGCGGGTCGGCGATGAGCTGCGTCTCGCGGCTTCATGGCCGGCGAACGGCGCGAGGCAGGCCCGGCTGCCGCTCGAGCCGGGCGAGCCACCGGCCATCCCCGATGCCGCCGCGGCCGTGCCCGTGCGATACCAGGGCGAGCTGCTGGGAACGGTGGCCGTGGTGAAACGCGAGGACATCACGCCGACCGAGACCCGGCTGGTCAACGACCTGGCGCACGAGGCGGGGCTCGCGCTCAAGAATGAGCGCCTTGCCGCCGAGCTCAGCCAGCGGCTGGAAGAGCTGACGGTGTCCCG
>DAITAE010000555.1:0-3387 GCA_036824445.1 Streptosporangiaceae bacterium
CATTGTGTGGGCATACCCCCCCAGCGGGCTGGCCAGCAGAAACGGCAGTGCCACCTTCGCCGCGAAGGACGCCTACCAGCAGGCCAGCCAGCTGAAGGCACACCCGCTCAAGGCCAGCCGCCAGCCCAAGGCGACGATGAGCCAGGTCCCGGGGCTGGGGAACAGCGCGTTCGCCGCGCTGCAGGTGCCGTCGGCGGGCGGGATCACTATCAACCTGCTGACGGTCGTGGTGCAGGAGCGCAACGTGCTGATCACGGTGGTCGCCGAGGGCCCCGCTCGGCCCGGTCGCGGCTACACGGCCGAGTCCCCGCTGCGGCTGCGGGGAGCCGCGGTGGCCGCCGCCCGGGACATCCTCGCCCAGATGCACTAGACGGGAAACCCGGCCCGGCCGAAGAGCCCCAGCGCATGCCCTACGCTGGGCAACCGTGCTGCTGCTTGCGTTCGACACCGCGACGCCAGCCGTGACGGTCGCCGTCCACGACGGAGCCCGCGTGCTGGCGCACATCACGACGGTCGACGCCCGGCGGCAGGGCGAGCTGCTGGCCAGCCACATCGAGAAGGTGCTGGCGGAGGCGGGCGTGAGCCTGGCCGAGCTGACCGCGATCGTGGCCGGCGTCGGGCCGGGCCCTTACACCGGACTGCGCACCGGGCTGGTCACCGCGCGGGTACTCGGCGCCGCGCTGGGCATCGACGTGCATGGCGTGTGCACGCTCGACGTGATCGCGTCCGACGCGGTCGCCGCGGCGGCCGGCCGGCCGTTCCTGGTGGCGACCGACGCCCGCCGCCACGAGGTGTACTGGGCCCGCTACTCACCGGCCGGAGAGCGGCTCTCCGGCCCCGGCGTGGCCGCTCCAGCGTCGCTGCCAGCCGGCCTGCCCACGGCGGGCGAGGGCGCGGTCGCCTACCCCGGCCTGCTGGGCGAGCCGATCGCACCCCGCTTCCCTTCGGCGGCCGCGCTCGGGGGGCTGGCGGCGCGACGGCTGGCGGCGGGGGACGGCCTGCTTCCGCCGGAACCGCTGTACCTGCGCCGGCCCGACGCCCGGGTGCCCGGCCCGCCCAAGAGCGTGCTCACGGCCACGGGCCGGGCTTCGCGCGCGGCCTCGGGAGCGACCCCGGCATGAGCGTGGTCCTGCGCCCGATGGCCGGCGGCGACGTGCCGTCCGTCGCCAAGCTCGAGGTGGCGCTGTTCGGTGAGGAGGCGTGGTCGCCGGACATGCTCGCCGGTGAACTGGCCGGGGAGCCTGGCAAGTACTACCTCGTGGCGGAGGACGAGGGTGTGATCGCCGGTTACGCCGGGCTGCTGGCACTCGGTGCCGGCCAGGCGGATGTGCTGACCGTGGGGGTGGCGCAGGACCGCTGGGGCGAGGGAATCGGCGCCGCGCTGCTGGAGAACCTGCTGGCCGAGGCCGGCCGCCGCGGCTGCACGGAAGTGTTCCTTGAGGTCCGGGTCGACAACGATCGTGCGCAGCGCCTCTACCGGCGGCACGGGTTCGCCGGCGTAGGCCTGCGGCGCGGTTACTACCAGCCGTCGGGCGCGGACGCGCTGGTCATGCGCCGCGACATCGAGCCGGTCCGGCCGGTCCGCGGCCGCCGTCGGCGGCGGCTCGGCGGTGCCGCATGAGCCAGCCGCTGGTGCTGGGCATCGAGACCTCCTGCGACGAAACCGGCGCCGGCCTGGTGCGCGGGCACGAGCTGCTGGCGGACGCGATCGCCTCCAGCGTGGCGGAGCATGCCCGGTTCGGGGGCGTGGTGCCCGAGGTGGCCAGCCGTGCCCACCTGGAGGCGATGGTCCCCGCCGTGGACCGGGCGCTCGCGGCCGCCGGAGTGGGGCTGAGCCAGGTGGACGCGATCGCGGTGACGGCCGGGCCGGGCCTGGCCGGGGCCCTGCAGGTCGGCGTGTGCGCGGCCAAGGCGTACGCGCTGGCGCTGGGCAGGCCGCTGTACGCGGTCAACCACCTCGCCGCGCACATCGCGGTCGACCAGCTCGAGCACGGCCCGCTGCCCACACCGGTGGTGGCGCTGCTGGTATCGGGCGGGCACTCCTCGCTGCTGCTGGTGCCCGACGTGGCTGGCGAGGTGCTGCCGCTGGGGGCGACCATCGACGACGCCGCCGGCGAGGCCTACGACAAGGTGGCGCGCCTGCTGGGGATGGGCTTCCCCGGCGGCCCGCCGATCGATGCGGCCGCCCGGTCCGGGAACGGCGCCGCGATCGCGTTCCCGCGCGGGAAGTACCGCGACGCCACCCTCGACTTTTCGTTCTCCGGCCTGAAGACCTCGGTCGCCCGGTGGGTGGAGGCACGGCAGCAGGCCGGGCTTTCCGTGCCGGTGGCCGACGTCGCGGCCTCGTTCCAGGAGGCGGTCGCCGACGTGCTGACCCGCAAGGCGATCGACGCGTGCCGCGCGCATGACGTTAAGGACCTGATCATCGGCGGTGGGGTGGCGGCCAACTCAAGGCTGCGGGCCCTGGCGGCGGAGCGCTGCGAGGCCGCCGGGGTCAGGTTGCGGGTACCGCGGCCCGGGCTGTGCACCGACAACGGCGCGATGGTCGCGGCGCTCGGGGCCGAGCTTGCGGCGCGGGGTGCGCCCGCGTCGCCGCTGGAGGTGCCCGCGGATTCCTCGCTCCCGGTGACCACCGTCCTGGTGGGCCAGCCCCTCTCGAGTTGACGGGGCCACGCACCCGGGATACTGTTCGGAACTGGCACTCGCTAAGGTAGAGTGCTAATGCGACGAGGCTGGTCTGGCACCCGCGACGACAGGCCGCCGCGGTCGCCTCTCTAGTCCTTGTCAACCCGCCTTTCCGGAGGGGGAGGTCAGATCGTGACGACCGCCACCAAAGTTGTTCTCAAGCCACTCGAAGACCGCATTGTTGTCCGTACGCTCGAGGCCGAGCAGACGACAGCGTCGGGTCTGGTGATCCCGGACACCGCCAAGGAGAAGCCCCAGGAGGGCGAGGTCCTTGCGGTAGGCCCGGGTCGCTTCGACGACGCCGGCGCCAAGCGCGTGCCGATGGACGTCAAGGTCGGCGACGTGGTGCTGTACAGCAAGTACGGCGGCACCGAGGTCAAGTACCACGGCGAGGAGTACCTGGTGCTCTCCGCCCGCGACGTGCTCGCCATCATCGAGAAGTAACCGCAAGATCCAGGCGGCGCGGCCGGGGTCATTGGGACCTGGCGCTGTGCCATACCGCCCCGGACGCCCCGCCGGCGCCCGGGGCGGTGGCACGAGAACCGGTGCGCCGCACCAGCCTGCCAGACGTGATCAGAGGTATTCATGGCCAAGATGCTGGAGTTCGACGAGGAGGCGCGGCGCGCGCTTGAGCGCGGCGTGAACAAGCTCGCGGACGCCGTGAAGGTGACGCTGGGGCCGCGCGGCCGCAACGTCGTCATC
>DAITAE010000062.1:0-3565 GCA_036824445.1 Streptosporangiaceae bacterium
AGCCGAACTCACCCAGCCCGTCGAGGTAGAACGTGCGCAGGAAGTCCCGCTCGCGCTCGGTGACCGCGGTCTCGCCCAGGTCGATGACGGGCGGCGCCGCGGTCTTGTAGTAGGACACCCCCGCCAGCAGGCAGATCAGGCGTGCGGCCTGCCCGACGTCGGGTGAGTCCCAGTTCCCGCCCGGGCCGAACGTGATCTTTTCCGTGAATTCCCGTCCGCCGAGTGAGTACCGGCAGGTCAGCAGCCCCCGGTCCGGATCAAGGTCAAAGCCTTCGTAGCAAAACGGATCGGCGGGGCTCACCGATGCTCCCGCAGCTCGAGCCTGGCCGCCAGCGCGAACCGCCCACAGGGGCGCTCGGCGCGGTGGCTGAAGAACAGGCCCGGATGGGGCCCCGTGGGCGTGGCAGCAGTGTGGATCTGGCCGTCCGGCACCCCGCCCGTGCGCAGGGCATGCCGGTTGGCGGCCGGCAGGTCGAACAGCCAGCGGCGCGGGCCGGCCGGCCGCAGCATGGTCTGTGCCCGCTCGCCGAACGCATCCCGCGCCGCGTCGGCGACCTCCTCGCCCACTTGGTATCCGCCCGGCGCGATCGACGGGCCGATCCCGGCGACGACGTCCCGCGGCCGCGTGCCGAGCGAGCGCATCGCCGTTAGCGCGGCCTGGGCGGTGCGGGCGACCGTGCCCCGCCAGCCAGCGTGCACGCACGCGAGCACGTGCGTGGCGGGGTCGTACAGGATGATCGGCACGCAGTCGGCGGCCAGGATCGCCAGCACGGTTCCCGGCTCGGCCGTAACCAGGGCGTCGGCCGGCCCGATCGCATCGTCGGCGGCCAGCGCGCCGCAGCCCCGGTCAGCCGCGGACACGACCGCGACGCGGTGGCCGTGTACCTGGGCGGCGAAGACGAAGGCGTCCAGAGGGGCGCCGAGAGCCGCCGCGACCCGGCGCCGGTTCTCCCGCACGTTCGCTGGCTCGTCGCCGACCGCGAAGCTGAGGTTCAGCGTGGCGTAACGGCCCGCCGACACCCCGCCATGGCGGGTGGTGACCACGGCCTCGACCGGCAGCGCGTCGAAGACCGGCCAGGTCAGGACGGACAAGCCCGCCCGCTCGTGGACCCTGGTGGCTGCTGTCGCGGCTGGTGCTGTCATCGTCTGGATCCTAGTGCCGCCGCAGCCCGCCCCGGCCAGCGCGGCCAACTCCGCTGCCGCCGTCCGCCTGCGTCCCCCGCTGCCCAGCTGGTGGACGCTGGTTATCCTCGGTTACCTCATCCTGATCGGCCTGTTCTACTACTTCGTGCTGCCGGAAGCGATGCGCCTCTAGTTCGAGAAGTCCTGGGTCATCCACACCGTGCCGTGGCTGTCCCGGTGGATGGCTATTCCGATGTGGTGGAACGCACTGCTGAGAATGTTCTTGCGGTGACCGTCGTCCGGCGGCTGCTCGTCGAGCATGCCCTGGGTGAGCGCCACCGCCATCTGGGCGATCGCGGCCGTCCGGTTGGGCACCGGGCCACCTTCCCCGATGTTCTCCCCGGCACTGGTCCAGGTCACGCCCGCGGCCGTTTCGCGCTCGCCGAGCGAGGGCTCGCCCGGGCATTGATGCGAAAGCCCACATCCGGACGCCATAACGGCGTTGTGGCGGCCCGAGCTCGTGTCCAGGCCGCCGGTGACGGTATAGGCAGGCAGGCCGGCCTGCGCGCGCGCCTGGTTGATCAGGCCCAAGACCTGTTCTGCCGCCGAGCCGGATCCAGCGGTGGGCGGCGTGCTCCCGGCGGTCGCATGCTCGGGCGGCTGGTCCGGCGTTCGCGCCGCAGCCGTCGACGGCGGGCGCTTGGTCGCAGGCGCGTCGGTGGTCGCCGGGACGGCGGGCACGGCGTCCGGGGTGCGCGGGCCGGCCGCCGGCGCGGTAGGGCAACCCGGCGGGGCGGCGGGATCGGGTGATGGGCACGCGACGTCTGCCACCGTCGCCGTGCCGCCTGCTAGCAGGAACCTGGCCGCGGTCGTGGTGGTCACGAAGGAGAGGACGGTGACGACAACGCCCGTGGCGATCACAGTGAGCACGGTCCGCAGCCGCCGGTGGCTGCGGACCGCCTGGTGGCGACTGGATCTTCGGGCTGGCATACCCTCCCCACATCGCTGCCGGATGCGACGACTACGGCCCATCGCTGGTCGGTTGCCGTGGCCTTGGGCAGGGGTTTTGCCCCTCAGGGACGCCACTGCCACCGCGTTTTGCCGGTCATCCTGTCACGGCTGCAGTGCGCTGTTGCGCAGAATGCCCACACGGTCTGCCGGGATGATGGGCGACACGCGGGGTGGCGGGGTCCATGGCCATGCCGGAGGCCCGGCGGCTCAGCGGGCAAAGAAATGCAGCCCCACCCAGGCCCAGGCAACGAGCATGCCGACCCGGCGAGTCCGGGTGCTCATCGCCCAGGCGAATACCTTCCCCAGGGGAGGGATCGGAGCGCGGGTCCTGGTCGCGAGCATTTGCAGCACAACGCCGGCCAGTACCACGGCCAGGTAGCCGAGGACCGTGACATCGTGGCTGTTCACCTTTCCACCAGGAACCAGCCAAGTCCGAGCCAGCCCGCGAGGACGATCGAGCGGCCAGCCCAGGTGCTCAGCGCCGGGTCGGTCAGCGTGCTGATGGTCGGGTGGGCATAGGAACTCGTGGTCATCGTCGGCTGCTGCAGCAGGGACGAAAGCTCCCACAGGCAGCCAGCCACCAGCACCAGGCCCCACAGTGCCAGCCCGGCAGTCGGTAGCCTGGCCTGGGCCGGCCGGGAGTGGCGCGGGCCCCGCCACCCGGCCACAACCACCGCCACGCCCAGGCCAACCACCGGAACGGTGGCCGGCCAGGAGTAGCGGCTGAACGAGCTCACCACCAGGACGTACAGAGCACCGCCGGCGAGCCAGCCCACGGCCAGCAATCGCCGCCGGGGGCGCGCGGCCAACGGCTCGCCATGTCTTGCGAGGGTCCCGGCCCGTTCAACCCCGGGTGCGGCGGCAGGAGCCGTCTTGCCGGTGATCGTGCCAGGTGCCGCCGGTTTCGCCACGGCGCGGTCTGCGGGGTGGTGGTGTTCCGGTGGACTGAGATCCGCCGGCCTGCTTTCGGCTTGGCTGCGGCCCGGCTGGCCGTCCCCGTGCGGGCCGCTAGCCGTCAGGCTGGCGCGGCGTGTTCGGCGCGCGGTATCCCAGGCCAGGCTCACCCCGGCCACCAGCATCAGCAGGCCGTCCAGTGGCTTGCCGGAGATCGACGTGAAGAACGCGATAAGGAGCAGGACGACGACGATCGGCTCGCGTACGCCAGCCCGTGCCGTGGCCATGGGGCCAGGCCCGGCCCGGACGGCTGTCAGAGCGGCGGCGCCTCGGTCCGCCCTGGCGTCCCTGCCGCTGGCCCGTTCCCGGGAGGCGGGTTGCTCCCTGGTTGCGACCTGCTCGCAGGCTGTGGATTGACCGCAGGCCGCAGCTTGTTCCGGGGCCGGAGACGGCCTCCCGGTCACGGGCTGGTCCCGCGCCGCGGGCGGCTCCGGGTTCGCCGATCGCTCCGGGGCTGCGGATGGCTTCCCGGTCACGG
>DAITAE010000062.1:3665-12944 GCA_036824445.1 Streptosporangiaceae bacterium
CGACCCGGAATCCGTGATCATGACCTTGATGTGGTCAGATGTACACCGCGACCATGATCACGCTCGGCCCAGCCGGTCCTTCGAAGCATGATCATGGGATAGCTATTGCAAGAACGATAGTGATCCCATGATCACGAAATTGGACCAGGTGGCCTGGGTGCCGTGCGCTGCGAGGTGCCTGGGTGCCGTGCGCTGCGAGGTGCCTGGGTGCCGTGTGCTGCGTGGTGCCGGGGTCGCGGCTTGGTCGGCTCGGAGCATGCCGCGGCAATTGCTAGCGTCCTTGCATGGGTCTGCGCCGGCTTCCGCGAGCGAAGGTCATCGTCGCGGTGGTCGTAGCCGTCGCACTGGTGACGGCGGGCATTGTCCTCGTGGTCGCGCTGACCCGGCCTGCGTCGCCGACCATCCGCGATGTGCGCATCCCCGTGCTGGACGGGCCTCGTGGAAACCAGCGCGTTGTGCTCGACGCCAGCTTCTTCACACCCACCGGGGCCGGCCGGGTGCCTGCCGTTCTGCTGGCGCATGGATTCGGGGAGACGAAGGACGCCGTCCGGCCGGAGGCCGAGAACCTGGCGCGGGCCGGCTTCGCCGTCCTGACCTGGTCCGCGCGGGGGTTCGGCGCCTCGACCGGGCAGATCGGGCTGAACTCGCCCGACTATGAGGTCAAGGACGTCGAGCAACTCGTCAGGTGGCTCGCCCGCCAGCCCCGGGTACTGCTCGACCACCCGGGCGATCCGCGGGTCGGGATCACCGGGGCTTCCTACGGTGGGGGAATCTCACTGCTGGCCGCCGCCTACGACCACCGGATCGACGCCGTCGTCGCCCAGAGCACGTGGAACAACCTCGCCACCGCACTGTTCCCCAACGGCGCGGGCGGCGGGCCAGCCAACGGCGTATTCAAGCGGCAATGGGCGGGCCTGCTCTTCACCCAGGGATCGGTGGGCTTCGGGTCGGCGGGTCAGGGTCAGGCCGGCGGTCAGCCCGCCCAGGGCGGTCAGTCAGGCAGCGGGAGCCAGTCAGGTGCGGACGGCGGTCAGTCCGGCGGGACCAGCCAGTCCGGCGGGGGTCAGTCCGGCGGCGTGAACCAGTCCGGCGGTGGGAACCAGCCGGGCGGGGGCGGCCAGCCGGGCCAGGTCCTGCCGGCGGCGGGCCCGGGCAAGTCCGCCGCCCTGTGCGGCCGGTTCCAGCCCCGGATCTGCGCCATGTACCAGCAGGTCGCCGCGACTGGGCGGCCCACCGTGCAAGCCATCTCGCTGTTGCTGCGCTCAAGCCCGGCCAGTGTGGCGGGCAGGATGCGCGCCCCCACCCTGCTCATCCAGGGTGAGCACGACTCGCTCTTCGGGCTCGACCAGGCCAGCGCCAATTACCAGGCGATCCGCCGCAACGGCGCCCCGGTGGACATGGTGTGGTTCGCGGGCGGCCACGACGGCGGCGACCAGGAGACGACACGGGTCGACGCGCTGACCGCGCAATGGCTCGGCCGCTGGCTTGCGCCCGGCCGCCCGGCGCGCAGCGCCGGCACCGGCCAGCCCGGATTCGCGGTGACCCGGGTACTCGGTTTCGACCCCTCGACCGACCAGGCCTCGCTCGGCATCGCCACCGCCGGGAGCTATCCCGGCCTGGGTGGGACCCGACGTTCCGTCGTCCGCCTGGCCGGGCCACCACAGCCGGTCGTCAATCCGGCTGGTGGCACGCCCGCCTCGATCTCCGTCTTCCCCGGCCTCGGCTCCCTTGGCGCGGCCGGGCTCACCTTCGACATGCCGGGCCAGAGCGCCGCCTTCACCTCGGCGCCGCTGCCGTCCGCGCTCCAGGTGACCGGGTCGCCGGCCGTCCGCATCCGTGTAGCGGGCGTAGGCGCGGTGACGTTGTTCGCCAAGGTCTATGACGTGGACCAGGCGGGCAACGCCACGCTGCCGAACCAGCTCGTGGCACCGCTCCGGGTCAGCGCGACGCGGGCGGGCCAGGTGGTCACGGTGGCCCTGCCGACGATCGACTACAACTTCGCCGCCGGTCACCGGCTCCGGCTGGTCCTGACCACCACCGATTTCGCCTACGCAACCTCGTCCGCTCCCGAGGTCTACCGGGTGGCGCTGGCCGGCCCGGGGCTGATCATGCCCGAAGACCCGGCGCTGACGGTGGTCACCGGCGGGCTGCCCTGGTGGGTGTGGGCGGCCCCGGCCGCCGCGCTGGTCGCCGCCGCCCTCATGCTCGGCCTTGGCCGCCGCCGCGGCGACGACGATGAGGTGCCGGAACTTGCCGATGTACCGCTGGAGATCACCGGGCTGACCAAACGGTACGGTGACGGGCAGCTCGCGGTGGACGACCTGTCGCTGCGGGTGGAGCGCGGGCAGATCCTCGGCCTTCTTGGGCCCAACGGAGCGGGCAAGACCACCACGCTGCGGGCACTGATGGGCCTGCTGCACCCGGATACCGGCACCATCACGATCTTCGGCCGCCGGGTACACCCCGGATCCGCTGCGCTGTCCCGGCTCGGCTCCTTCGTGGAAGGGCCCGGCTTCCTGCCGCACCTGTCCGGGCGTGACAACCTCGGCCTGTACTGGCGCGCGACCGGGCGGCCCGACGACGGCGCTCACCTCGCGGAGGTGCTGGAGGTCGCAGGCCTGGGCGCGGCCATCGACCGCAAGGTGCGCTCCTACTCGCGCGGCATGCGCCAGCGGCTCGCCATCGCGCAGGCGATGCTCGGCCTGCCCGACCTGCTGGTGCTCGACGAGCCGATGAACGGCCTGGACCCGCCGCAGATCCGGGAGATGCGCGACGTCCTGCTGCGGTACGCGGCTGACGGGCGAACCGTGATCTTGTCCAGCCACCTTCTCGGCGAAGTCGAGCAGACCTGCACGCACGTGGTGGTCATGAACGAAGGACGTCGGCTGGCCGCGGGACCGGTCGGGGAGATCATCGGCGAATCCGGCGCGCTCATGGTGGGAACCCCCGAGCCTGACCGCGCCGTCGCCGTCATGCGGGCGATGGCCGGCATCGACGGAGCGGAGGCGCATCCCGACGGGGTGCTGGTCCACCACGACGGCGTCCCGGCGTCGGCGGTGGTCGCGGCCCTGGTCGAGGCCGGGGTACCGGTGGAGCGGGTGGGCCCGAGCCGCCGTCTGGAGGACGCGTTCCTGGCGCTGATCGCGGCGCCGCTCGACGGTTCACCCGATACAGACACGAGCCCGGGCACCCCGTCCGCCGGGCCCGACCTGGTAACAGTCAGGGGGACGCGCGATGACCGCCAACGCTGACCGCGTCACCCACGGCCCGGTCGCGCCTGGCCCGGTTGCCCCGGCCGCGGCTGGTTATAACCCGCGCCACACGCTGCCGTTCCGGGTGGAGGTCATCCGCCAGCTGCGGCGGCGGCGGACCATGGTGGCGTTCCTCATCCTGCTGGTCCTGCCGTGGATCCTGGTCGGCGCGTTCGAGCTCGGTGGCCCGCCGCAGCAGGGCGGCGGCACGCCCGGACTCGTCGACCTCGCCACGACCGGCGGGCTGAACTTCGCCGCCTTCAGCTTCTTCGCCTCGGCCGGGTTCCTGCTGGTGGTAGCCGTCGCGTTGTTCTGCGGGGACACCGTGTCCAGCGAAGCAAGCTGGGCGTCGCTGCGATACCTGCTCGCCGCGCCGGTCCCGCGAGCCCGGCTCCTGCGCCAGAAGCTGGCCGTAGCGCTCACCTACGCGACCGTCGCGGTGGTCAGCTTCCCGGCGATGTCGCTGCTGGCGGGAACGGTGGCGTTCGGCTGGCACCAGCTCCGGCTGCCCGCGACCGGCGTGGAGATGCCGTATGGCACGGCCCTCGCGCGCCTCGGGATCGTCCTGGCCTACGTCCTGATCACCGAGCTGGTGGTGGCGGGGCTGGCGTTCCTGCTCACGGTCAGCACCGACTCGCCGCTCGGCGCGGTCGGCGGCGCGGTGGGGCTGGTCATCGTCAGCAACATCCTCGACGCGGTGACCGCGCTCGGTTCCTGGCGGGGGATCCTGCCGACACACTGGCAGTTCGTCTGGCTGGACGCGTTCTCGGCACAGCTGTCATGGAGCCGGATGATCGAGGGCGCCGCGGTGTCGGTCTCCTACGCGCTGGTCCTGGTCGCGCTGGCGTTCCGCCACTTCCGGACGAAAGACATCGTCTCCTGACGGCTGATGCCGGACGCTTTGCTTGCCGATTCCCCGCTGTGCGTTTGGCGCCCGCAGGAGAAGCCGTCGTTGCCGATGAAGGCTGACCGGCCGCCAGCCGGCATGCCACGGGTTCGCGGCCGAACCGGTGGGGAACCATCGCCGATTCTGGTATTTTGCGTGGAATATCAGCGGATGCGTAACCGCTGGTGGTGCGGCGAGCGGGATGAGTCTCACCTGGGAGGTTGATGACGCTGGCTGCTCGCTCGGGGTAATAGGTCCCTGGCTGCCCGCCGCGCTGGATCCGCGCCGTTGGGGTTCACCGGCCTGTGGACCTGGCTTTGAGCCTGGGATCCAGGTTCCGGCAGGGCAGCAGGAGAACCGGGGCTACCGGCCGACGGGGCCGGTAGCTGTGAGATCTTCGGCTGAGCCGTCCGTCAGCGGGGGTGTGCACGCCGTAGCGGGGAGACGAACAGCACACAAGGCGGCGCCCGGAACCGTTGCCAGCAATAGATGCCCTTTGTCCGGTAAGCGCGCAACTGCTAGCTCGGCACGCGGGATGGGCCGCGCGCGGCCATCTTCTGTGGCGCATCTTTTGCCAATACTTATTGGTCATATTGATTTTTGAGCTTTAAGGGGAAAGCAAGATTGGCTAACCACGAGTTACCAGAACCATCCGTTGGTGTTAATTGGGTTCGGGTGACTGGTCCCGGCGACCTTCGCGATACCTCGCTGGCCACGCTTGCTGTGCTCACCGAGGAGATGCGCTGGCGCCTGTACTCCTTCGTCCGAGCCGCGCACCGCCCGGTCAGCCGCGAGGAGGCAGCCGCCAGTACCGGGATATCCCGCAAGCTGGCCGCCTTCCACCTGGACAAGCTCGTCAGTGCGGGCCTGCTCCACGCCCGTTATGACGCTCCCCTGGGACCGCGCCGGGTAGGGCGGACGCCCAAGACGTACGAACCGTCCGGTGCGGACATCGCCATCACCATCCCCGCCAGGCGCCACGATCTGCTGGCCGCCATCCTGGTCGATGCCATCCGCTCCGGAACCCACGGGGAGGACCCACTGGCGGCAGCCAGGCGGGTCGCCCGGACCAGGGGCGTCGAGCATGGGGCCAGCCACCGGGAACGCCTGCGGCCGGGCCGCCTCGGTCCCGAACGAGCCCTGACCGTGGCCGGGGAGATCCTCGACGCGGACGGCTACGAGCCGCAGCGGCAGGGCCCGACGCAGCTCCGCCTGCGGAACTGCCCGTTCTACCCGCTCAACCGCCGCGCGCCCGACGTGGTTTGCGCCATCAGCCACGCCTACTTGAGCGGGCTGCTGGAAGGGCTGGGCGCTACCAGCATCCAGGCGGTCTCCGACCCCGAGCCGAGCACCTGCTGCGTCATGCTCACCAGCACTCCGCACTGACCACCGCAGCAGGCATCAGGCACGTTCCAGGGGAAGCCCGGCTGCTTCGGCATTGGCGAAGTCGTCGTCGACGGCGACCACACGCCGGCCCCGTGCGGCGAGCATCGACGCGGCCACCATGGAGCGATAGCCGGCGCCGCAGTGAACCCACACCTCGCCGGGCGGGAATTCGGCGCGCAGGCGCGGCGGCTCTGCGGGCGAGCCTGGCAGCGCATCCGGCCGCTCTGTCGGCGCATCCGGCTGCCCGGTCAGCGCATCCGGCCCCTGCGCATCCGGCCGCTCTGTCGGCGCATCCGGCCACTCTGGCAGCTCATCGAGCCGGCCTGGCAGCTCATGCAGCGGAATGTGAACAGCCCCGGCGATGTGGCTCTCCTCCCACTCCAGCCGGCGCCGCACGTCCAGCACGACGGGGCGGTGGCCACTGCCGTCAGCGAGGGCGGTGGCCAGATCCCCGAACTTGACCAGCCGCAGCGAGGCGGTGCCCCGCTCGCCCGCCCAGGTCTCAGGGCGCCCGGTGGCGGCGGCAGCGGGCCGGTCGATCCCGATCCTGACCAGTTCCCGCTGAGCCTGGGCAACCTGTTCCGGGGACTCCCCCAGCAGCGTCAGCGGCGTCCCCCACGGGATCATCCAGCCCACGTATGAGGCGAAGCTGCCGTCCAGCGGGAAGCTGAAGGCGCCCGGCAGGTAGCCAGCCGCGAAGGCGACCCGGTCACGCAGATCAACCACCCACTCACCAGCGACGATGCGCTGGCGAAGCTCGGCGGCGTCCGCCGGCCGTGGTGGCGACAGGTCGGGGCCGGCGGGCCCGGCGAGGTTGGCCGGAGCCATGTGTGCGTAATAAGCCGGCCAGGCGTCCAGCCCGGCCAGCAGCGATTCCACGTAGGCCTGCTCATCCAGAGTGAGCGCCGGGTTGACCAGCTTCTCCCGGCCGATGGTGGACGAGGTGGCCTGCGATTGCGCGGACGCACAGAAGCTGCCAAACCCGTGGGTGGGGAAGATCGGGACGGCGTCGGGCAGTTCACGCGCGAGCCGGTGAGCCGAGGTCCACTGTGCACGGCTGAGCGCCTCCGCGGCGGCCGGGCCGAGCAGGTCGGTCCGGCCGGTCGAGCCATACAGCAGCGACCCGCCGGTGAAGACACCGGCCACGCCGCCATCGGCCTCCACCACGTAGGCCAGGTGGCTGTAGGTGTGTCCGGGGGTTGCCAGCACCCGGACCCGCAGCCCGTCTCCGATCTCCACGAGGTCGCCGTCACTGACCGGGGTGCGGTCGAAGGAGACCGGGTCATCGGCGTTGACGAGGTAGGCCGCACCCGCAGCCTGGGCGAGCGCGAAGCCGCCGGTCACGTAGTCGTTGTGCATGTGCGTCTCGGCGACGTGGGTGACCCGCACGCCGGCGTCGCCGGCCAGCGCGATAACCCGGTCGATGTCGCGCTGCGGATCGATGACCAGGGCGGCTTCACCGTCGTGCACCAGGTAGCTGCGATCGCCGAGCGTCGGCGTCTCGATCTGGAGCACTTCCACCATGGCCGGGTGTCCTTCCGGAAACATCGTCCGAGCGAGCTAAATGTACGATCATTCGTACCAGGGTACAAGCGCGGGCAGGAGGGCTCATGGCCGACACGGGAGACAGCGTCGGCCACGTCGGCACGGGAGACGGCGCACGGCGGCTGGACCGCGGCAGCCCCTTGCCGCTGTGGGCCCAGCTGCGCGCGGACCTGCGGCGGCGGCTTGACGCGGGTGCCTTCGACGACGAGTTCCCCGGCGAACTCGCCCTGGTCGAGGAGTATGGCGTGAGCCGCCACACGGTCCGTTCCGCGCTAAGCGGCCTGCGGGCCGAAGGCATCGTTGTGGCCGAACGCGGCCGCCGTCCCCGGCTGGCCGCCCATGACCTGATCACCCAGCCTCTCGGCACGCTGTATTCGCTCTTTGCCCTGGTCGAAGAGGCAGGGCTGCGCCAGACCAGCATCGTCCGTGCCAGGGATGTACGCGCCGACGGGGTGGTGGCCGACCGTCTGCAGCTGGAGGCGTCAACCCCGCTGTTCCACCTGGAACGGCTCCGCCTGGCGGGGGACGAGCCGCTGGCGCTGGACAGCGTCTGGCTCCCTGCCTCCCTGGCGGCGCCGTTGCTGGAGGCCGACTTCACCCACACCGCCCTCTACCACGAACTCGCCACGCGTGCGGGGGTGCGGCTGGCGGGCGGGCACGAGCATGTCCGGGCTGTCGTCCCCAGCGGGGCCCAGCAGCGGCTGCTTGACCTGCCCGGGTCGGTGGGCGCGCTCGCCATCGACCGGCTCGGCTATGTCGGCGACCGGCCCATAGAGTGGCGGCACACCCTCATCCGCGGCGACCGCTTCTCCCTCATCGCGGACTTCTCCCACCGCACCGGGTACCAGATGTACCTCGACCGCCGCTACCTCAGGGTCAGCCGCGCCAGCTAGCAGCCATCGCGACGGGCCGCCCGGGCGGCCCGAACCGGGCACGCCGCGCCGCGCGCTCGGGCAGCGTCAAAGGTGCGGTGCCGCATCCCGGCGGCACCGCACCTTTGGCTCCCCTCTGGTGGATGCCAGCGGCGCTCCAAAGTGGGGGGGACTGAGCGCACCTAGCATGGACATCCCATGTTCGGAACGCATCAGACCGCCGCAGTGTTACGCACGCGGCGCGGCGCCCGGCCGAGTCCGGCCCCAGGCTCCGCGGCAGGTCCGTGCGACCGCGGAGGGCCGCAGGGAGGGCCGATGGACGGGCGCTGGGAGTTCTGGATCGACCGCGGCGGCACGTTCACCGATGTGGTCGCCCGCCGCCCGGACGGAACGCTGGCCGTCCACAAGCTGCTGTCGGAAAACCCGGGCCGCTACGCCGACCCCGCCGTGGCGGGTATCCGGCACCTGCTGTCCGTCCCGCCCGGCGAGCCCATTCCCGCCGAACGGATCGGCGTGGTCCGCCTTGGCACCACGGTGGCGACCAACGCCCTGCTGGAGCGGAAGGGCGAGCCGACCGTCCTGGTCATCACGGCGGGTTTCGCTGATGCGCTGAGGATCGCCTATCAGGACCGGCCCGCGATCTTCGCGCGCCAGATCGTCCGGCCCGAGATGGTGTACTCGCGGGTGATCGAGGCGGCCGAGCGGGTGGGCCCCCAAGGCGAGGTCATCGTGCCCCTGGACACCGACGCCCTCGCCAGGGACCTGAGGGCGGCGTACAGCGAAGGTTTCCGGTCCGTGGCCGTGGTGTGCATGCACGGCTACCGGTACCCCGCGCACGAGGCGCGGATCGGCGAGATCGCCCGGGCGCTCGGGTTCACCCAGGTGTCGGAGTCGCACGCGACGAGCCCGCTGATGAAGCTTGTCTCCCGCGGCGACACCACCCTGGTGGACGCCTACCTGTCGCCGATCATCGCCCGCTACGTGGACCGGGTCGCCAGCGAGCTCGGCGGCGTCCGGCTCCAGTTCATGCAGTCCAATGGCGGGCTCACCGACGCGCAACTGTTCCGGGGCAAGGACGCGATCCTGTCCGGGCCGGCCGGGGGGATTGTCGGCATGGCCCGCACCGCGGAGGCGGCGGGCTTCGGCCACGTGATCGGGTTCGACATGGGCGGCACGTCGACCGACGTGTCCCACTACGCGGGCGAGTTCGAGCGGCAGTACGAAACGCAGGTCGCCGGCGTGCGGATGCGGGCACCGATGCTGAGCATCCACACCGTCGCCGCGGGCGGCGGCTCCGTGCTGCATTTCGACGGCAGCCGGTACCGGGTGGGCCCGGACT
>DAITAE010000556.1:0-3356 GCA_036824445.1 Streptosporangiaceae bacterium
CGGCGCGAACACCACGAGCATCCGCGCGCTCACGGCCTGCGTGGCGGCCGCGTCACACCTCGGGGCCCCGGCGAGCAGCAGTGAGGTCAGCGGGCCGGCGACGAGTATCAGCAGGATGCTCACCGGGACGAGCAGGACCACGGTCCAGGTGAGGAGCGCGGAAGCGATCCGGCTGGCCTCGGCGTCCGCCCCGGGGTTTGCCTCCGCGCGGGCGGGGCCGACGGCGCCCGCTGCCGTGCGGTAGGCGGCCGCCACCGCCAGTACCGGCACCACCGCGCTGGTGAGCGCGCCGCCGAGGACGATGTCGTAGATGATGTTCGGCACCTGGTTGGCGGTCGCATAGGCGGTGCCCAGGCAGTGGTTGCCGACGGTGTGCGCGAACACCAGCTGGCGGCCGAACCCCACCAGGCGGGCGAGCACCGTGATCCCCCCGATGAGGACGGCAGCCCGCCCGATGCCGACGCCCACCTGCCGCAGCGGCCCCGGTTCGGTCACCTGGGCCGGGGGCCCGGTCACGGCGAGAAGGCGCCCGGGGTGGGTCCTGCGCCCTGGACTCGCCGCGTCGCCGGTGTGCGGCGCCGGCCATTGACCGCGGGACCGGCGGCAGCGGCGCCATCCGCGGCAGCGGCGCCATCCGCGGCAGCGGCACCGGCCGCGGGTGTGGCCTGCGCGCGGGCGGCGCCCTCCGCCGGCTGCCCGGCACCCTCCGTCGGCTGCCCGGCACCGGCGGGGCCGGCCGCGGGCGGGCGGCGGCCGAGCATGTCGAGCCAGCGCAGCGCGGGTGTCCGCTGGATCACGGCGGTGAAGCTGATCACCTCGCTGGCCGCGGTGAGGCCCATGATCCCGGTCAGCACGGCGAGCCGGGCGGGCCGGGACAGGCCTGCCGCTGCGGCGGCCCCGAGCACGGCGCCGAGCGCGTTGGCGCCCGCGTCGCCGAGCATGGCCCGCTCGCCCAGATCTTCCGGGAGCAGCGCGAGGGCCGCACCGGCCGGGGCGGCCACGGCCCCGGCCGCCGCCGGCCCCGTCCCGGCGAGCAGCGCGGCGCCGGCCAGCGCTACCTTGATGGCACGGCCCGGCCGCAGGTCGAACAGGTTGAGCAGGTTCGCACCGCCCGCGGTGAGGCCGGCGTTGATGACCACGTCGGCCGGTGACCCGCCCGCCAGCACGGCCGCCACCACCCCGGCCGCGCCGATACCGCCGATCTTCACCGCACCGGTCGTCACCTCGCCCCGGGCCAGCGCCCCCAGATGCCCGCGGAACCCGCGCCGGTCGCCGCTGCCGGCCAGGTCGTCATACCCGCCGAACGCGGCCGCCCCGGCGCCGGCCGCCACGAGCGCGGCCCGGCCGCGCGGTGACAGGCCGGCGGCGAACGCCGACGCCAGCGTGGTGCCCAGCGCCACGGCGGGGCCCTCAAGCAAGGTGACCGCCTCGCCGCGGTGGTTGGTCCGTGCCCAGATGGCCGCCCCTCCGGGTGGCCGACGGCGCAGCGCCGCGTAGGTGGCGCGGGCCGCGACCGCGGCGGCGCCCGCGGTCGCGGTCGCGGTCAGGGCCGCCCGGGCGGGCGGGCGACGCCGGCTCATGACTTCCCCACCCGCGCCGATGGGCGTGACGACTGGCCCGGGGCGGACTGCACGCTCGCCGATGGCGTGGGAGCGGGGCTGGGCGCCGCGCTCGCGGCGCTCGAGGTGGCGCCGTAGCTCCCGCTGACCCCCCGCAGCTGCTCGGCCAGGGCCTGCGCCACCACGATCTGCCCGATCGTGTGGTTCGCGTTGTCGACGCTGGACAGATGGCCTGCCCGGCCGCCGTTGCGCATCACGTCGATCACGCTGCCCGGACCTGAGCCGTCCACGGATCCGGCCACGACGGTGCCCTGTCCGGCCAGGTTGAGCTGCTGTGCGAGCGTGACGAGCCGCTGGCTCTGCGGGTTGGAGATGCTCGTGGACTGCGGGGTGTCCGGGATGATCACGATGGCAAGCGTGGCGCGGGCGTCCGGCTGCCCGTTGACGGCCAGGAAGCCCTCGGCCCCGAATCCGCTCAGCAGTGCCGCGCCGGCGCTGTCTCGCTGCCCCGCCACCGGTTGCCCGGCCCCGTCCTTGGTCAGGATGGCGCCCGCGATAGCCTGGCTCGCCTGCGCCACCGGGGAGCCCTGCAGGCTCACGGCGACCGGCGTGAAGCGCTGTGCGAGCTGCGTCAGCTGCTGCTGGGTGGCCCGGCTGACGTCGAAGAACTTGTCCTGGATCTGGACCTGGCCGCTGACCTTGGCGCCCGCCTCCGCGAGTGCATCGGATACCCCGCTGACGACCTGGCTGGAGGCGCCCGGTGCCTCCACCACCACCACCCGCTCGCCGGCCAGCAGCCCGTGGAGCAGCTGGGGCGCGTTGGCCTGGGCCCACTGGTCATTGCTGTCAAGCTGCCGGTTCAGCTGCCTGTTGGTGGCAAGAGCGGCGCCGATCTGTTCGTGCTCCCGCTGCGAGAGCGAGATGAGCCCGCCGAGCGCGGTGGGCTGGAGCGCTGTCGCACCGACCAGCAGTCCCAGGCCCAGGGCCAGGAAGACCGCGACGATGGACACAATGTGATAGCGAAAGTCGATCATCTGAGTTCTACAGCAGTCCGGTCAGCCAGTACTTAGCCGCATCCCACTGAGCGCTGAGATAGCTCAGCAAGACCTGCCCGGCGGGCGTCACGGCCACGGCCACGAGGATAGTGGCACCGGCAGCCAGTACGAGCACCATCAGTGCCCACGCGGAAACCCGCGGCCGGTACAGACGGCTGACGCCCTTGGCGTCGACCAGCTTGCCGCCCACTCGCAGCCGGGTCAGGAACGTACTGGAGTACCCGGACCGGCCCTTGTCGAGGAACTGTTCCAGGGTGTTGTGCGTACCGACCGCGACGATTAGGCTTGCCCCCTTCTCGTCCGCCAGCAGCAGCGCAATGTCCTCGCTGGTCCCCGGGCCAGGGAACAGCACCGCCGTCAGGCCGAGCCGCTTCACGCGTGCCAGCCCGGGCGCCCGCCCGTCGGGGTAGGCGTGCACCACCAGCTCGGCGCCGCAGCACAGCCCGCGGTCCGACACGGAGTCCATGTCCCCCACGATGAGGTGTGGCCGGTACCCGGCTTCGAGGAGGGCGTCGGCGCCGCCGTCCACACCGATCATGAGCGGCTTGAACTCCCTGATGTAGGAGCGCAGCGTGGCCAGGTCCTCCCGGTGGTGGTAGCCCCTGACCACCACGAGGACGTGCCGGTTCTCGATCCGGGTCCGCAGCTCCGGGGCGCCGATCCCGTCGATGAGCAGCTCGCCCTCGTGGGTCATGTACTCCAGCGTGTTGGCCACGAACGCCTGCAGCTGCGTGGCCATGCC
>DAITAE010000557.1:0-3355 GCA_036824445.1 Streptosporangiaceae bacterium
GTTAACCGGCAGGTTCCGTGTTCGAGTCACGGCGCGGGAGCTTGACCAGCGGTTTCGTGGCCGTGGGGATGGTTGGGGAGGAGATCATCCCCACCTTTCCCCCAGTTTCCGCTCACGCTGTCTGGCGCTCTTGCGGGCGTTGGCTGCCTTGCATGTGGCGCACCGACAGCCGTAGTACCAGTAGCGATAGTAGCTGTGTGCGGGCTCCGGCCGGTCCTCGATTCCCTTAGCCACAAGGCATTCGCGGCAGAGCAGTTGGCACTTGAGTGCCTCTTCGACCAGCTTGTCCCAGGCTCTCGACATGTCCGACCCGACTGCGAACACCTTGGTCTCGGGGTCGATGTGATCGAACTCGAGCTCGTCGGTCGAGCCGCAGCGCACGCACCGGCCACCCAGCAGCTCGATGAGCCGAGCGCGCCTGACCTTCCTGCGAGCCTTGATGTACGTCCGCATGTAGGCGGCTCTGGTCTGGGGCACAGCTCGCTAACCGTAACGAGTCGCATACCCCCCGTCTATGCGACACGCCGGGCCAATCTGCGCTTCGCTGGACTCGCCGTCGGCGCGTTGGTCAGCCAGAAACGGCCTCTTGCTCTCTCCGCTCAGGTGCCGAGCGGGAGCAGCCGGGCGCGCGTTGGACCAAGCGTTCTGCGCGGTCCGACGTGGGCCCGGTTGCGACATCGACCCCGGTTGCGACATCCATCCAGCACCCAACACCCCCGAGGCATTGACATGTGGGCGCATGGTGCGCTGAGGTTCGTGATGTGAACTGTCGTGCGGTGCATGGCCGCCCAGGCGGCACCGCGAGCGGCCCCGCGCGCCACCGCTGGCCCTCCGGGCCGGACGGGGCGCTCATACGAGGAGAGGGACCACTATGAGCGCGTGGAACGCGATGACCTATGAGGGGAAAGACACCATCCTCCGGGTCGTCCGCGAGGAAGCGGAACGCATGTTCGACATGGCCGAGGCACCGGGCGCCTGGGAGGCTCCTACCGCGTGCTCGGACTGGCAGGTGCGCGACATCATCGGTCACCTGGTCGACACCACCGAGGGTTACTTCAAGTCATTCGAGACCGCCCAGGCGGGCGGCTCCGCCGAGGTGCACGGGCTGCCCGTCATGCACGAGCTGGCCGGCGACGGGGGAAGGGCGTTCCGCGGCGTCCCGCAGGCCGAGATGATGGGCCGCGTCCGCGCCGACCTCGACAAGATGATGGGCATCCTGGAGCCGCTGACCGCCGAGGAATGGGGCGGCCTGGTGGCCCCGCACGCGTACATGGGGCCGGTGCCGGCCTTCGTTTACGCGGGCGGGCAGCTGATGGACTACGGGGTGCACTCCTGGGACATCCGTGAGGGCATCGGGCGCGCGCACGCCCTGTCGGCCGACGCCGCCGACCTGCTGGTGCCGTTCATGTTCATCATCTGGCAGTCGACCGTCCGGTCCAGCGCCGACCTCAGCCCCTTCACCATCGGTGTCACCGTCAGCGGGCGCAACGCGGGCAGCTACCGGGTCAGCATCTCCGATCAGGGCCTGGCCTACGAGCCCGGCGAGGTCGATGACCTGCCGGCTGTGATCGACTTCGACGCCGGCGGTCTCGTGCTCACCGCGTTCGGCCGGATCAACGGCGGCAACGTGCGTGGCGACCAGGCACTGGCCGAGCGCTTCCTGAACCTGTTCTACCGGATCTAGGTGTTATCCCCTCTGGCCGCCGGGCGGCGTGGGCCGAGCCCGTTCTTGCCCGCCGCCCGGCCGGTCGGCGCTGCGCATGCGCCCTGATCGCAGGCTGGCCGCGGCCGGGGATCAGGAGACCGCTTCGGCGTCATATTCGCCCGGCGGATGGCCGGACGGGAGCCGGTGCTTGGCCACCCGGGAGGTCGGGGTCCGGGGCAGATCGTCGACCGCCTGCCAGTAGCGCGGGACCTTGTACGCCGCGAGCAGTCCCGCCACGTGCGCGCGCAGCTGCGCGAAGTCAAGCTGAACGCCCGGCGCGGGGACCACGAACGCCTTCACGTCCTCCTCGGACAGCTCCGATGCGACCCCGACCACGGCGCACTCCAGCACCGCGGGATGGCTGGCGAGCGCCTCTTCGACCTCGGCGGGGGACAGGTTCTCCCCCCGGCGCCGCAGCACCTCCTTCTTCCTCGCCACGAACGTGTACGTGCCGGTCTCATCGACGTTGACCAGGTCGCCGGTGTGCAGCCAGCCGTCGCTGGTGATCGCCTCGGCCGTCTCCTCCGGCATGCCCCAGTAGCCCGGGGTGATCACCGGGTTGCGGAGCAGCAGCTCACCGGTCTGGCCCGCGGGCAGATCCGTCCCGTCGCCGCCGACCACCCGCCCCTCGTTGACCACGCCCAGCCGCGGATGCTGGCGCAGGCTGCCGAGCGTCTCGTAGGGACGGGATCCGTGCGGCCAGATGAGCCCGTACGGGCTCTCGGACATCGCGTAGCCCACCACGATGCGCAGGCCGAACCGGCGCTCCATCTCCTCCTGCCGTTCCCGCGCCGGGGCCGGCCCGGTATAGCACAACCGCAGCGGTGTGTCCGCGTCGTCGGCGCGGGCCGGCTGGCGCATGAGGATCTCCAGCATCGCCCCGATCGCGTTGAACTCGGTCGCCCCGTGCCTGCGGGCGGAGTGCAGGAACGTGCTGGCGGAGAACCTTGGCAGCAGCACCAGGCCGGCGCCGCAGGTCAGGGAGCCCATGACGGAGTAGGCGGGGGCGTTGATGTGGAACAGGGGCAGCGAGGTCATGAGCCGGTCGGCGGCGGTCAGCCCCATCCAGTACGGAAAGCCCTCACCCGCCATGGCGTAGGCCCGGTGGGTCTGCGTGACCAGTTTCGACCTTCCGGTGGTGCCCGAGGTCGGGATGATGACCGCGACGTCGTCATGGCTGACGCTGGTGCCCGCGGGCGGGAGCACCGCGTCCCCGGCACTGGCGGCCCGGGCGTCCGCCCAACCGTGGGTCAGCTCATCGGCGTCCAGAACGCCTAGCCCGGCGAGCCCGGCGATGTCCGACTCCGTGATCAGCGGGGACAGGCCGGCATCGCTGATGATGGCACGGGGCATGGTCTGCTGCGCGAGCCCGGCCAGCTCGGCCGGGGAACTGCGCGGGTTGGCGGAGACGGTGATCGCACCGATCGAGGCGAGGGCCAGCCAGCAGAGCAGGTAAGGCGGTGTGGTCCGGAGCGTCACCAGGACCAGGTCACCGTGGCGCACGCCCGACTCGCGCAGCGCCCGCGCACAGGCCGCCGTCTGCGCCAGTGCCACACCGAAGCTCAGGGTGCCCTCGTCGCTGCGGATCCAGATGGCGTCCCCGTAGCGGCCTGCCGCGCCGGAGAGCACCTGGGGGATCGTCCGGTAAGG
>DAITAE010000558.1:0-3353 GCA_036824445.1 Streptosporangiaceae bacterium
TGATCATGTTCTCCCAGAGCGGCGTGTTCGCGTCCTCGAAGTCGGCGAGCCACACGTTCGCGCCGGAGTTGAGCGCATTGATGGTCATCTTCCGCTCGGTGGGGCCGGTGATCTCGACGCGGCGGTCCACCAGGCCGGGCGCGGGCGATGCGACCCGCCAGGCCGGGTCATCCCTGATCTGGCGGGTCCCGGGAAGGAAGTCAAGGGTCCCGCCCGCCGAGATCTCCACCTGCCGGGTCTCCCGCGCCGCGAGCAGTTCCGCCCGCCGGGGACCGAGCTCCCGCTGAAGCGAGGCGATGAGGCGCAGTGCGTCCGGCGTGAGGATTTCGTCGTACCGGTCCCCGGGTGGGCCGATGATCTCAACACCCTCGCCAGCCGCCATGGCGCGCTCCTTCCGCTGGTGACCACATCCCGGATGCACGTTGCGGATCGTGGGACTGACGCTAACCCGCTGCCAGGAGCCGGGTCAAAGGTGGCCGGCCCCGACCACGCCTTGGGCCCTGGTGGGCTGGATACGCCACCCGGTCGCCACCCCGGCGGGCCACGGGTCGCCATCCTGGCCGGTCGCGGGTCGCTATCCCGGCGGCCCACCGGTCCGCATCCGGCCGGTGCCCGGGCACAACCACGCGCTCCCGGCTGTTATTGAAGTGAACGAAATCGCCGGGCATGGCAGCATTGACGGACCAGCGCCCAGCCAAGGCAGTGCCCGGCGCCCGTGGACGCCGGCGGCGAACTGCTCCGATACCGACCCAAGGCAGCGATGACTTTCCCCGAGGACCACATCGGCGAACTCGACCTGGCCGACCGGCACGCCCTGCGCAGGGTCGCGGGCCTGTCCACCGAACTCACCGATATCACCGAGGTCGAATACCGCGCGCTGCGGCTGGAGCGCGTGGTGCTCATCGGTGTATGGACCGAGGGCGCGCTGGCGGGCGCGGAGAACTCGCTGCGTGAGCTGTCCCGGCTCGCCGAGACCGCCGGGTCGGTAGTGCTGGACGGCCTGGTGCAACGGCGCGGGCGGCCCGATCCCGCGACCTACATCGGGGCCGGCAAGGCGGCCGAGCTGGCGGCCCTGGTGAGGGCGACCGCCGCCGACACGGTCATCTGCGACGGCGAGCTCACCCCGGGCCAGCTGCGCAACCTGGAGGGCGTGGTGCGGGTGAAGGTCATCGACCGTACCGCCCTCATCCTGGACATCTTCGCGCAGCACGCCCGCAGCAAGGAGGGCAAGGCGCAGGTGGAGCTCGCGCAGCTGGCGTACCTGTTGCCGCGGCTGCGCGGCTGGGGCGAGTCGATGTCCCGGCAGGCGGGCGGCCGGGTCGCCGGCGGTGGCGGCATCGGCACCCGCGGTCCCGGCGAAACCAAGATCGAGACCGACCGGCGCCGGATCCGGGCGCGCACCGCCAAGCTCCGCCGCCAGATCGCGGAGATGTCGGTGGGCCGCGAGGTGCAGCGGGGGCGGCGGCGCCGCCGCGAGGTGCCAGCGGTGGCCATCGCGGGTTACACCAACGCCGGGAAGTCGAGCCTGCTCAACCGGCTGACCGGAGCCGGTGTCCTGGTCGATGACTCGCTGTTCGCCACGCTGGACCCGTCCGTGCGCCGGGCCCGGACGCCGTCCGGCCGCTGGTTCACCCTGACCGACACCGTGGGTTTCGTCCGGCGGCTGCCGCACCAGCTGGTCGACGCGTTCCGCTCCACACTGGAGGAGGTCGCCCAGGCCGACCTCGTCCTGCACGTGGTGGACGGCAGTGACGCCGACCCGCAGGCGCAGATGTCGGCCGTCCGCGAAGTGCTCGCCGAGATCGGCGCCGCCGACGTGCCGGAGATCGTCGTCATCAACAAGGCCGACACCGCCGACCCCGTCGAGGTCAAGGGGCTGCAGGCGAAGGAGCGGGACTGCGTGGTGGTTTCCGCCCTGACCGGCTCGGGGATCGACGACCTCCTCGCCGCCGTGGACGCCGGGCTGCCGCGGCGCGACCGCGAGGTCCGTGTGCTCGTGCCCTACGAGCGGGGTGACCTGGTGGCGCGGGCACACCAGGAGGGAGAGGTGCTCGCCGTGCGGCACGCGGCCGAAGGCACCGAGCTGACCGCGCGGGTCCCGGCTGGCCTCGCGGCCGAGCTGACCGGTGTGGCCGGTGCCCCGGTAGCGGCCGGAAGACGTGCAATCGATTAACGGCCGGGAAATCGGCCCGCGATCTTCGCATACGGCCTGTACAAGCACTCACCCGTGCAATACCGTAACTGAACCGATACGTTGGTTGCCGCATCGCCGCAGTGCCCCGCTGTTCATGATCGCGATGAGCATCTTCGGGTTCCCCGGCGATGCTCGATGACAAGGCACGGGCCAGGCAGGTGACCGCTCATGACGCAGGATTTCCCTAGCCAGGGAGTTCCTGCGCGGGGGAGGGCTCATCGGTGACTATCCGCCTGCTGACGAATATCGGGCGCCTGTGGACGGGGTCCGAGGTGTGGAGCAACGCCGCCATCCTGACCCAGGACGACCGGATCGCGTGGGTAGGGCCCGCGGCTGAGCTGCCCCAGAGCCTGCCCGGGGTCGTGGACGACATCGTCGACGTCGACCACGTGGAGAACCTCAACGGTGGGCTGGTCACGCCGGGCCTGATCGACGCGCATACCCACCCCGTCTACGCCGGGAACCGCTGGGCCGAGATGGCCATGAGGTCGAGCGGGTCCTCCCTGCGCGAGATCGCCGCCGGCGGCGGGGGGATGGCCTCGACGGTGACGGTCACCCGCGGGACCGACCCCTGGACCCTGTGCAACGGCGTGCGGGAACGGCTGGCGACGTGGCTCCTGGGCGGGACCACCACGATCGAGGCCAAGACCGGGTACCACCTCACCCGGGACGGCGAGCTCGCGGACGTCCGCCTGCTGCGGTCGCTGGAAAGCGAGCCCGGCATGCCCCGCGTGCATGTGACGTTCCTCGCGGCGCACGCGGTGCCGCCCGAGTACTTCGGCCGCCGCCACGACTACGTCGACGCCGTCGGCTCGTGGTGCGCGGACGCCGCCGCGGCGGGGGCTGACAGCGTGGACGTCTACTGCGAGGAGGGGCGATTCACCGAGCGGGAGGCGCGCTGGGTGCTCGGCGCGGGCCGCGCGTCGGGGCTCCTTCCCCGGCTGCATGCGCCCGGCCGGTCGCGCACCAGCGCGGCGGTGCTCGCCGCCGAGATGGGCTGCGCCTCGGCCGACCTGCTGCATGACGCCTGCGAGGAAGACGTTTTCGCACTGGCCACCGCCGGCGTGGCTGCCGTCCTGTGCCCCGGCACGGCCCTGCAGGTCCGCAAGATGCCGCCGGTCCGGCCGCTGCTCGACAAGGGGGTCGCGGTCGCGCTCGG
>DAITAE010000063.1:0-12894 GCA_036824445.1 Streptosporangiaceae bacterium
CATCCGCTCAATCAGCGACAGGGCCGGGATGACGGTCTGCGCGACGTCGGAGCGCTCGGTCGGCAGACGTTCGGCGATCTCACGGTGCAGCCGCTTGCGGCGGTCGATCATCGAGCAGAACGCCAGCACCTTTGGCCGGTGCCCGTCGAACCCGGCGATGAACTCGGTGAGCTGGTCGAGCGTCCGCACCGACAGCGTGGTCGGGATGAGCGGCACCAGAAGGATGTCCGCCGCGTGCAGCACGCTTTCCGACAGCAGCGAGATGCTGGGCGGGCAGTCCAGAACGATGAGGTCGTACTCGGCGCCCAGCGGCCGGAGCAGGCGGGCCAGCCGCTGGGTGGGCTTCTTGGAGGCGTCCAGGATCAGGTCCAGCTTCCGGTAGGTGAAGTCGGCCGGCAGCAGGTCGAGCCGGTCGAAGTCGGTGCCCTTGATCGCCGCGTCGAGGTCCCTGCGCCCTCTGATCAGCGCGGCGCCGCCGCCCTTGACCCGGGGCCGGACCCGCAGCAGGAAGCTGGCCGCTCCCTGCGCGTCCAGGTCCCACAGCAGCACCCGCAGGCCGTCGCGCGCCGCGAGATGGCTGATGTTGACCGCCGTCGACGTCTTGCCGACCCCGCCCTTGATGTTGTATGTGGCGAGGATCTTCATGGGCCGGAGCCCGAGGTAAGGGCGCGGAACCGCCGCTGACTCCCGGCGCTGGCGAAGCCCGCGAACCGGCCCGCGAACTCGCGGCGGGCCTGGCGCTCGCGGCGTGCGATCTGCCCCGCGAGCTCGCCCATGGCGAGCAGGGCCGTGGCGGGAACCGTGCGCTGCGCCATCATCTGTTCGGCGAACATTCTGATCTCGTGCTGCTGTACCTGGCAGTCCTGGTATTCACCGAGACAGTCTTGCAGGCCTTTGAGGTCCCGCACCGCCTGCTGGTGGATTGCCGGGTCATGCAGCGAGGCGAAGAACTCCAGCAGGTAGCGCAGCTCCTTGCAGCGTTTGCGCAAGTCATGAAGGCTTTCCGGGGGGGAGTCCGGGGTGATCGCCGTCCCGCGCCGCAGTACCTGCCGGTCCGCCCGGCGGATGCGGTCGGCGGCCAGGCGCGCGGCGGTCATGCCCCGCCGGGGAGCCGGGGCGGCCAGTGCGCCGCGCCAGGCCCTGGTCATGTCGAGGAAGCGGCGCGAGCGCAGGGCCCGCGCCAGCGCCCGCTGCTCTATCTCGCGGCGCTGGCAGAGATAGTGGTGGAACGGCGCCAGCTCGGCCGGCGTGGCCGACAGCAGCCCGGCCGCCATCCCGTCGTAGCCGAGCAGGTAGACGTCGAGGTCACGGATGGGGGTGGTGACATCACCCAGCCACTTGAACTCGCCGCGGAACGCCTCGGCCGTCCCGGCGGCCAGCACGTCGCCGCACAGCTTGATCCCCGACCTGGTGCGCCGCACGGCGACGCGCAGGTCGTGCAGGAATTCTGTGTCGATGTCCCGCACCGTGCCGGGCACGTTGGCCTCGAGCGTGCCGAGCAGCCGCAGCAGCACCTTCTGCATCGCGCTCCGGGCGGGCATCGCCCCGGTCAGCTTGACGTCGATCTTGCTGGAGTAGCCGCACGGCTGGCGCCCGGCGGCGGCGAGAACGCTGTCGAGCGGGGACCGCAGTGCCGGCGCCACCCCGGCGGCCGCGGTCAGCTGCCGGACGATCCGGTTGGTCTGCCCCTGGTAACCGCGGACCGCGGTCAGCGACAGCCGGGACGGCACGCCGTTGGTGCCCGGGCCGGGCAGGGACAGGTCGCTGACGGTCAGCCAGGCGATCGTCTTGCCATCGGCGTTCAGCACCCGCAACTGCCGCATCACGGTGGAGGCGCGTGCGGTGGGCAGCAACGCCCTCACCCACGTGACCGCCTGCAGGCGGGCACGCAGCGGTCCCGGCGGCAGCGCGTCGGCCAGCGCCGGCCAGCGGAGCCCCTTGGCCTCGGCCGTGATCTGCTCGCCGTCGTCCCCGGTCAGCGTGTAGTCGCTGACCCGGGAGCCTACGTTGTGCCGCAGCGTGAGCCCGGCGTGGTACAGGCGCCAGTCGAACGTGTCCAGCCACGTCAGCCGGAGCCTGCGGGGCAGCCCGTCCGGCGCGACCGTATACCGCGGTGCGATCGCCGCTTGCACCACGTCCTCGATTGGCCGGCCATCGCCGGCCAGCACGAAGTCGTGCGGGAACGCCTCCACCACAAGAGCCTGGCCAGGTTTCGAAGGAACAAGGACGCGCGCCGACGGACACGTAACTGTCACGATCCCTTTTGTCAGCTTATCCGGGATCGCGGCGCCGACCCAGGGCAACCCAGCCTACGGGCGGCGAGCAGGTCCGGGCAGGTGACCGCCTGGCTCGCTCCGGTGGCGTGCCGCAGACTGAAAGACAGCCGCTGCTAGCCAGCGCATGGACGGTGATGTGTGAGGAGGTCGGCGTGCTGTACGTTTTCGGCTTCGAGCGGACCGGCGTGGCCATGGGAGACCTGTACATCGTCGACCCGGAGCCAGAGCCAGGGCAGGAGGGCGCCGAACGGGGCGTGCGGCTGGAGGTCCGCCTGCTTGAGCAGGGGGCGCCGCCCGGGTCGATCTATTCCGCGCGGCCGATAGCGGTGACCCAGCCGGTCTGGCGGGCCGACCTGCTGGAGTCGGTGGCCGGCCCGCCAGGAAGCTTCGACCGCACCCACCACCACCCGGCGATGCAAGGCTGGGAGCCGGGTCCCCGGGTCTTCGACCGCGACCTGCAGGCGCTCCCGGTCGAGTGGGTGGGCGCCAGGCTCGCCGGCCTGGAAACCCTGCTGGCCGAGGCCGGGATCGCCGCCGACCCCGCCTTTGCCAGGGACGCGGAGGCCCTGCGCGGCTGTCTCGCAGAGATCATGGACACGCTCATCCGCCTGCTGCAGCGGGTACAGCGCGGCGAACTGGCCACCCCGCCCAGCGGGCCGGAGCCGGCCGAGGCGCGCGACGGCTGGCTGTGAGCGAATTTGGCCGGGGCTGGGAAGGCCCGGCGGGCGGGAGGCGTTGATCACTAGCTGCCCGTCAAACCCGCGGCCCAGCCGCGCCAGGAAAGGCTTGACCACCTATGAGCGAATCCGTGCCGACCGCCGGCGTCGCCCTGAATGACCCGTTCGCCGTGCTGACCGGGCCGCTGGCCGCGACGACCCGGATGCAGCTGGAGGTGGTGGACTCCCGTCCGCTCAGCCCGGGCATGCAGCGGCTGGTGCTGACCGCGCCGGAGCTGGCCGGGCTGCAGTACCGCCCCGGCCAGGACATGATGCTCATGGTGGCGGTGGACGGCGACCGGCCGGTGCGCCGGCGCTATACGATCCGGGCGCTCGACCCCGCGCGGCGGCTGCTCACGCTCGATGTGGTGCGCCACGCCGGCGGGCCGGGGGAGCGCTGGGTCGCGGCCGCCCGGCCCGGCGACCGGATCGAGGGCATCGGGCCGCGGGGCAAGATCTTCCTGGCGCCGGACGCGGACTGGCACCTGTTCGCGGGGGATGAGTCCGCGCTGCCGGCCTTCTTCGCGATGGCGGGCGCCCTGCCGGCCGGGCGCCGGGCGCTGCTGATCCTGGAGGTGCCCAGCCAGCAGGACGAGCAGGAGCTGGCCACCCAGGCGGACGCCGAGGTGACCTGGCTGCACCGGCAGGGCCGGCCCGCCGGCGACGCGGCGGAGCTGGTGGCAGCGGTTGGCACGGCGGCACTGCCGCATGGCGCCGGCCACGCCTACCTGGCCGGCGAGGCCAGGGTGGTGCTGGCGCTGCGGGATGCGGTGCAGGCGCGCGGCCTCGCGCCGGAGCAGGTCTCACCGAAGGCGTACTGGGGACGCGGCCGGGCGAACGCCGTCCACGGCGAACCCGCCAAAGACGCCTAGCGCGGGTCAGCCGCAGCCGCAGGCGCCGCCGCAGCAGCCGCCACCCGACGGGCCCGGCCCTGCACTGGCCCTCGCGCTGGCCCGGCCGCCGACGGAGACCGTCGAGAGCAGTTTCACGGTGTCGTCGTGGCCCTGCGGGCAGGTGCAGGGGGCGGACGCCTGAGCCATCGGGCGGTTGAGCTCGAACGTGGCGCCGCACGCCCGGCAGCGGTACTCGTAACGTGGCACGCCTGAAGCTTATGTCACCGGTGCGGCGCGAGTCAGCGTGTGCGCGGCCGGCCGCGCCCGGCCGTTCCCCGGATCAGCGCGGCAGCCCCGGCCGTGCCGGGGCACCGGGCGGCGACTCGCGGCCCGCGGGCGTGGTGTGCCGGGAGGTTCCGTTCAGCGGCTGGGGCCCGCGCGCCGCGGTGGCGGGCGCTGGCGGCGCTGCCGGGCCGGGGCCGTCCGGCGCGTCGTAGTAGAACTGGCCGCCACGCATCAGTGACACCGCGGCTCCCACCACCGACATGATGGCCGCGGCGGTGAACACGATGATCAGCCCATGATGGAACGGCCCGGCGATGAGGTGCGGGAAGAACTGCGTTCCGGTCAGCACGGCGGCGTTGTGCGCCGGGAGCGTGGCGAGCACGCCGGACGGGGCCAGCAGGTGCTGCACCGGGTTGTAGCCAAGCAGGGCCGCGAAAACCGTGCTCACCGGCGGCAGGTGGCTGACCTGGTTCGCGGTCGCCAGCGGGACGCCCTGCGCGGCCAGGCCGCTGGCCAGCGTGCGGGGGAGGGTAGCGGCCAGCCCGACGATCATCAGCGAGAAGAAGATCCCGATCGACAGGGCCATCCCCGAGTTCTGGAACGTGGCCCGCATGCCCGACGCGGAGCCGCGGTGCCGGGCCGGGACGCTGCTCATGATCGCCGACGTGTTGGGGGAGGCGAACAGGCCCGAGCCGATCCCGTTGCCGAAGATGAGCAGCGCGAACACCCAGTACGGGAAGTCCACGGGGAGCAGCATCAGGCCGCAGAACGCGCAGGCAGCGACCAGCAGGCCCGCGGTGGCGAACGGGCGCGGGCCGAACCGGTCCGACAGGTAGCCCGACACCGGGCCGGCCAGCAGGAAGCCGGTGGTCAGCGGCAGCATGTAGATGCCCGCCCACAGCGGGGTGACCGCGAAGTCGTACCCGTGCAGCGGCAGCCAGATCCCCGCCAGCCAGATCACCAGCATGAACTGGAGGCCGCCGCGGGCGATCGAGCCGAGCAGGCTCGCCGCGTTGCCGGCCGCGAACGCCCGGATCTTGAACAGCCCCATCCGGAACATCGGTTCGGCGATCTTGGTCTCGATGACGCAGAACGTGGCCAGCAGGGCGGCGCCCGCGAGCAGCCCGCCGGCCACCCAGGGGCTGGTCCACCCGGTGGTGTGCCCGCCGTAGGGCTGGATACCGTGCGTGATGGCGGCCAGCAGCAGCCCTGCGCCGAGCGCGAAGGTGATGTTGCCGGCCCAGTCGATCCTCGCCCGCCGGGTGGTCGCGATCTCCCGCAGGCTCAGGTAGGACCAAATGGTGCCCACGACGCCGATGGGGACGTTCACCCAGAAGACCGCACGCCAGTCCCACGCGGCGAGCAGCCCGCCCAGCAGCAGGCCGACGAACTGGCCGGCGATGCCGGCGATCTGGTTGATGCCCAGGGCCATGCCGCGCTGGCGGGCGGGAAACGCGTCGGTGAGGATGGCGGCCGCGTTGGCCATGAGCATCGCCCCGCCAAAAGCCTGCACGAGCCGCCAGCCGATCAGCCACAGCGCCCCGGGCGGGCCGGTCATCGGGTCGAGCGAGAGCGCGATCGAGGCCAGCGTGAAGACCACGAACCCGAGGTTGTAGATACGCACCCGGCCGAACATGTCGCCCAGCCGGCCGAGCGTCACCACCAGGACCGCCGTCACCAGCAGGTACCCCATGATCATCCAGAGCAGGTAGGTGACGTTGGCGGGGGCCAGCGGATCGAGGTGGATTCCGCGGAAGATGGCGGGCATGGCGATGATCACGATCGAGGCGTCGATGGTCGCCATCGTGATGCTGAGGGTGGTATTGGAGAGGGCTACCCACTTGTAGCGGCCGCCGGTGTGTGCGCCGTTGGCGGCCCCCGCAGCATGCACTTCCCGCACGCTATCCGAGCCTACCCCGGATTACTTGCTTGATCGCAACTAGTTAGTGCGGCCTTGTGGGTGCGGCTGACCGCTCAGGCGGTGCCGCGGGCCAGCGCGATCAGCCGGTCAAGCACGGCGCCGTTGCTGACGCGCAGCCCGCTGTGATCGTACTCGCTGGTCACCCACGCCTTCAGCCCGCGGATCGCCCGCGCGGTGGGCACCGAGAACTCGGCCGGCACGTACATGTCGTTGAAGTACACCGCCGCCGCCACCGGGACGTCGTTCGCAGCCAGCCGGGCCGCGTCGTAGAGCATGGGCCAGTTCTCGCGCCCGGCCAGCGCGTCGGCCGCCCCGCGCAGCGGGCGCAGCACCGGGTCGGCGTCGAACATCCAGGGGTAGATCATCTCGCCGGTGAACAGCAACGGGCCGCCGCCGTCCAGGGCGGCGGCCGGGTCGAACTCGCCGAACTCCGCCCGGATCCGCTGTGCCGACCAGCGGGTGGCGCAGCCCTGCGCGTAGGACGGCTCGTGCATCACCGCGTACAGCGGGCCGCCAGCGAAGCTCAGCTGCTGCTGCACCGCGTGCAGGAACGCGTCGGACAGCACATCGCCCGCGAACGGATCCTCGATCAGGTAGTGCAGGTCGTCACCGCCGGTGCTCGAGTCGAGCATTTGCCCGAGGCTCTGGAACGCCTCGGCGGTGAGCGGTGCGCCGCCGGGGAGCACGACCTCGTTGTCCCGCAGGTGGCGCGCCACCCGGCGGGCCTGGTCCACATCGCCGGGGTAGCGCGCGTAATGCGCCCTGGTCTTCGCCCTGACCTTGCCGTAGGTGACGCGGTAGACATCGTCCGCGGTGGCGTCCAGGCCGGGCAGGCCGCCGGTGATGAAGGCCTCCCGGATGCCTTCGGGCGCCAGCGACAGGTACGTCACGGTGCAGAAGCCGCCGTAGCTCTGGCCGAGTACGCTCCACGGCTCGCCGCCGGTGAGCGCCTTGCGAACCAGTTCCGCATCCCGGACGATCCCGTCGGCGCGGAAGTGCGCGAGGTAGTCGGCCTGGTCCGCGGCGGTGCCGAAGCGGGCCAGCGTCTGCCTGGTGGCCGCGGTGGACCGGCCCGTGCCCCGCTGGTCGAGCAGCAGCACCCGGTAGTCGGTGAGCGCGCGGTCGAGCCAGCCGTCGCGGCCGTGCGGGCGCTGGGCGCCGAACCCGGGGCCGCCCTGGAGGAACAACAGCCAGGGCAGGCCGGCCGGCGACCGGTCCGCCGCGACCACCTCCCGCGCGAACACCTCGATCTGCTCACCATCGGGCCGGTCATGGTCGAGCGGGACGGCGAAGACGTGGTCGGTGAGCACGGTGCCGACCTGGCGGTAGCTGGACATGATCTGCACGGTACCGCCGCCCGGGTTGCGTCAGGTGAGCGGCAGCCGCCAGTCCTGCTCCACCAGGTCGTGGCCGAAGCTGCGGTGCGGGCTGGACCCGGCAAGCTGGAAGCCCGCCCGCTGGTAGATCCGCCGGGCGGCGTGCAGCACGTCGTTGGTCCACAGGACGATCTCGCGGTAGCCGGCCCGGCGGGCGAAGGAGACGCATTCGGCGACGAGGCGGGCGCCCACGCCAAGGCCACGGGCCCGCGGCTCGACGAGCAGCAGCCTCAGCTGAGCGGTGGTCGTGGTCTTGCGCATGCAGAACACGCACCCGGCCGGCTCGCCGCCCAGTTCGGCGATCCAGGCGGATTCCTCAGTGTGATCGTCCCGGTTGGCGTAGTCCGCGACGATCCGGGCCACCAGTGCCTCGAAGGACGCGTCCCAGCCGTACTCGGCCGCGTACAGGGCGCCGTGGCGCTGCACCACCCAGCCCAGATCGCCGGGCGCGGGCGGCCGGAGCAGGAACGCAACGGGGCGGGGAGCCGGCTCGATGATCTCCCGGATGCTGGCCATGGCCCCGGTCAGGCGCTGCCGGTCCGCCGGGCCGAGCGCGGCGAGCAGGGCACGGATCTGATCGCCTGAGCGCGCGTCGAGGTCCGCGAAGGCCGTCTGGCCCTTGGCGGTGAGGCCGGTGACCTGGTGCCGCCCGTCGGCGGTGGAACGGGCCCGGCGCACCAGCCCGTCGGCCTCGAACCTCGCCAGCAGGCGGCTCAGGTAGCCCGCATCGATGTCGAGCCACCGGCGCAGCACAGCGGTCTCGGCCTCGCCCTCCCGGGCCAGCTCGAACAGGATCCTGGCCTCGGTGAGCGAGTAGGGCGTGTCCAGCAGCCCCTCCCGGAGCAGGCCGATCACGTTGGTGTAGAACCGGTTGAACTCGCGCACGGCCGCGACCTGGCCATCGGTCACCGGACCGGCCGGATCGCCGTTTCCGGCGCCAGTCGCTGACGATGTCAAAGAATCAGTTGACATAGTCAAATAATGGTTCTGCTCCACCCGCCCCGTCAAGCTCGCCCCACGGCCGGGGCGCGGCGGGAGCCGCTCACAGTGGGGCGGCGGGTCAGCCGCGGACGATGGCGGTGCCGAGCAGGCCCAGCGGCGGGGAGCCGAGCGCGAGCATGGCGGTGTGGAAGCGCTGCAGGGTGAATCCCTCACCCCACTGCTGCTTGGCCTGCTCACGCAGGTCGAGGATCGTCAGCTTGCCCCAGGTGTAGCGGCCGTAGGTCGGGTCGAAGGTAGCCCGCCGGGCCTCGGAGAGCGCGGCCGGGCCGGACAGGTGCGTGTCGGCCTCGAACCTGCGGGCGCCTTCGGCAACGCTCATTCCCGCGGTGTGCACACCGATCGCGCACGCGAGCCGGGTGACCCGCACCAGAGCCTCGAGCCACACGCCGATCTCGAACCGGGGGTCATCGCCGCCGAATCCCTGCTCGACGCACAGCTCCTCGCCGTAGTGCGCCCACCCCTCGACGAACGCCTCCGAGTGCAGCACACGCCGGACCGGACTGGACACGTGACGCAGGGCACGGCCGTGTGAGAAATGCCCGGGCGCCACCTCGTGCACGGTGATTCCCGGCAGCGTTGTCGCGCTGAAGACCTCCAGCCATTCCTGCGTCTCACGTTCCGGCCACGACTCGTCCGGCGGGGTGATGTGGTACCAGGACGGGCCCTCCGGCTCGCCCGGAGCGGCCCACGCCATCATGGCCATTCCCCATCGCCGGGACGGGGGGGCGAGCCCGACCAGGCACTCCCCGTCATGGTAAGGAACAAGATCGCGTTCCCGGGTGAAGTCGATCGCCCGCTCCGTCCAGCGCCGCGCGGCATCGATGACCCCGTCGGCGTCGGGATGGTCGCGGACCAGTTCGCGCGCCACCTCCAGCGGTGGCCGTCCCGGGTCGATGCGGGCGCAGCTGCCCGCGAGCAGTTCCCGCAGCCGGTCGCGTTCGGCGTCGGCCCGCTCGGCCAGCGCGCCCAGATCCACCTCCATCCGCTCCGGCCTGCTCATCAGTGCGGTCAGGGCCGGCCCGCCCAGGGCCGGGTCGGGATCACCGGACGCGGCCTTGCCGGCGACGGCCGCGACGAGCCGCTCATGTGCCGCCCGGGCCGCTTCGGCGATGGCGTCTGGGGTGCCGGGCGGGATGCCGGCCGCCAGGCCCCTGATGCCCTGCAGGAGGGCGGCCGCCACCGGCGCGCTCATCCGGTCGAGCGCCGCGACCGCGACGTCCACCGCCTGCGGCCAGCGAGCCAGCTGCGACAGCCGGGCCTGGTCCCGCTCCGCCTGCGGTCCGTAGTCCCGGTCGTAGCAGGACAGGTCGAGGCCGGCCAGATGGATCAGCGGATTGCGCCGGTGCAGCTCCAGTTCCCCGAACACGACCCGGGCGTAATCCTCGAACGCGGCGAGATGCGCCTCGTCGTGCACATCCTCGAGCGGATCACCCGTCTCCGCCGCCTCCGCGAGCGCCGTCAGCCCGGCGCGCACCCCGTCCGGAGACAGATCCTGGATGGCGCCGTCATACTCGTGACGCCCGGAGAACTCGCGCGTCTCGGCGACGTTGAGATCGCAAACGGCCCGCAGCCGCGGGGACAGGTCATCATCCATGGGCCGACCGTATCGCGCGCGGCGGTGCCCCCGTGGCGGTCAGCGCAACTGCCGATCCGGGCACGCCGGGTAACGGGCGCTCGCTAACTCGCCCCAGGCTGGAAGACGGAAACGGCGAGCTGGCTGCCGACGCTGTGCGGGAGCCGGGCCGAGCAGGCCTTGGTCGTGAAGCTCACATAGAGGGGGGCGGTCTGGTCGGGCGGGAAGATCCGCAGCCAGTGCGCGGTCACCGGTTTGCACTGGGCCGGGTCGTAGTTGCCCGCCTGCGCGACCTGGAGCGTCGCGTGCGCGACCTGCCCGGGGGCGAGCGTGACCGTGGTCGCCGGCTTCACCGGGTTCCTGGTGGCGGCCCTCCCTATCAGGGTGCCGGACGGCCCGGTGACGAACGAAACGCCCGGGTAGCCGAACACGGTGCAGGTGCTGCCGGAGATGTTGGTGAGGTCGAGCGGGTAGTAGATGCTCCCGGCCGCCGCGCCCGGCTTGGCCGTGTTCACCGCTGCCTTCAGCGCGGACGTGGCGCACATGGTGACGGCGGCACTGCTGCTGCTGCTGCTGCTGCTGCTGCTGGTGGCGGGGGCCGGCGAGGCCGGGGCGGTGCTGGTGCTGGTGGCCGCCGCCGTCGGCGTGCCGGCCGCTGCGGTCCCGCCGGCGCTCTGGCTCGCCGTGTCGCACGCCGCGAGCAGCGCCGCGGTACTGAGCAGGGCGGCCACGGCGATGCGATGGGGGAGGACGCCGGCGGCTGGTCTCATGTCTGCTCGCTCCCTGTCCTGGACGGGATGCGACAGGCCTGGATAAGGCCGTGGTCGCTGGGAAGAGCTACTGCGCCAGCCTATCCGGCTGCACCTTCGTTACTGGCCGACGGCGCGCCGGGCGCGGCTGGCCGAAATCTGCGGTGCGGACGGCGGAGGTAGCGTGTGAAGGCCCGGCACCCGGAAGATCCCTCCCGAGGAGTGCGCATGATGCCACACGGGTCCACCTTCACCACCCGGCCGCAGCTGGCGGGCACGTTCGGCATGGTGGCGTCCACGCACTGGCTGGCTTCGGCCGCGGGAATGGCCGTGCTGGAAAAGGGCGGGAACGCGTTCGACGCGGCGGTCGCCGCGGGCTTAGTGCTGCAGGTCGTCGAGCCTCATCTGAACGGGCCCGGCGGCGAGGTGCCCATCATCGGCTATGACGCGGGCTCGGGTGAGGTGTTCGTGCTGGACGGCCAGGGGCCTGCGCCGCAGGCAGCCTCGCCGGAGGCGTTCGCGGCGCTCGGGCTGGACCTGGTGCCCGGCAGCGGGCTGCTCGCCGCCTGCGTCCCCGCCGCGTTCGGGACGTGGATGCTGCTGCTCGCCGCCCACGGGCGGCTGCGGCTGCGTGAGGTGATGGAGTACGCGATCGGTTACGCCGGGCAGGGCTATCCGGTGGTGCCCGGCATCAGCACCGGCATCGCGTCGGTGGCCGGCGCCTTCCGGGACCACTGGCCGACCTCGGCGGAGATCTACCTGGCGGACGAGGTGCCGGCGCCGGGCGCACGTTTTGCCAATCCGGTGCTCGCGGCCACCTACCGGCGCCTGCTGGACGAGGCGGAGGCCGCGGGACCGGACCGGGAAGCGCAGATCGAGGGGGCCCGCCGCGCCTTCTACCAGGGTTTCGTGGCGGAGACGATCGGGGCATACCTGGAGCGCGCGGAGGTGATGGACGTCACCGGCGAGCCGCACCGGGCCCTGCTCGCCGCCGATGACCTGGCCAGGTGGCAGGCGCGCGCGGAGCCCCCGGCCACCGGCGAGTACGCGGGGCTGACCGTGTGCAAGACCGGGCCGTGGGGCCAGGGCCCGGTGTTCCTGCAGCAACTGGCGCTGCTCGCGGGGTTCGACCTGGGCGCCATGGCGCGGGCGGAGTACATCCACACCGTGGTGGAGTGCGCCAAGCTGGCGTTCGCGGACCGGGAAGCCTGGTACGGCGACCCCCGGGGCGCCGGCGTCCCGCTCCCCGCGCTGCTGTCAGCGGACTACGCGGAGCGGCGCCGCGCGCTGGTCGGGCCCGCGGCGTCGCCGGACCTCCGCCCGGGCAGCCCGGCCGGCGCCGAGCCCACGCTGCCCGGATACGCGGCCGGGGAGCCGGTGAAGCTCGCGGCAGGCGGCGGCCGATCCGGGGAGCCGGTGGCAGGGCTCGCCAACCCCGGGCTGGGCGACACCGGACCGGCCGGCGCCGGCCTGGGCGGCACCGCGCGCGGCGGCGACACCTGCCACCTCGACGTCGCCGACCGGTTCGGCAACGTGGTCACCGCCACCCCCAGCGGGGGCTGGCTGCAGAGCTCGCCGGTGATCCCCGGCCTCGGGTTCTGCCTCGGCACCCGGGCGCAGATGTTCGCCCTGACCCCCGGGCTGGCGAACACACTGGCGCCGGCCAAGCGCCCGCGCACCACCCTGTCCCCGACCCTGGTGCTTCGCGACGGTGAGCCCTACCTTGCCTTCGGCACACCCGGGGGAGATCAGCAGGACCAGTGGACGCTGTCGTTCTTCCTCAACCACGTGCACTTCGGCATGAACCTGCAGGAGGCGATCGACGCCCCCGCCTTCCACACCCGCCACTTCCCGTCATCCTTCTACCCACGTGATTCGTCCCCGCTGGCCGTGGAGGTCGAGGAACGGGTGGGCCGGGACGTGATCACCCGGCTGCGTGAGCTCGGGCACCGGGTGACGGTGCGCCCCCCGTGGTCGCTGGGGCGGGTCAGCGCCGTCGCCCGGTCCGGCGGCTTCCTTTACGCCGCCGCCAACGCCCGGGGGATGCAGGGTTACGCCGCCGGCCGTTGACGCTGTGGCGTCAGCGGGGGAGCGCGGCGCCGCCCAGGTGACCGGAGAGCACGGTGACCGCGCGGCCGCCCAGCAGCACGCGTTCCCCCTCCA
>DAITAE010000559.1:0-3346 GCA_036824445.1 Streptosporangiaceae bacterium
GAACCGCCAGCAGAGCTGGGCTCGGCTTCATTATCCGGCATAGCTCCAAACCCTAGTCGCCCTGCCCGGCGATGGCACGCGAGCCGGGGCGGCCGACGCTGACGTAATGAACCGACGTGTGGTGGCCGGATCTCTGACCAGTGCCCCGGCAGGATTCGAACCTGCGCCCACGGCTCCGGAGGCCGGTCCTGTTCGGCGCTGCCACCTGGCAAAACGCGTGCTGGCGTCGCCGTTGGGGAGCGTATGGGGGTGCGCAGTTGGCGGCTGGTTCGGCGCGGAGGTTCCCTGGTGTTTCCGGGTGACTGCCAGCATGGTTCCGGCGGCCGGCAGGCTGGCGGGAGCATACTGATGGTGTAAGTGACGAGCAGCGCAGTGATGCCGACCGGCTGGCCGCGGCCGCGGAAGGGGTGGAGGCCAGTCGTGGGCCGGTCGCTGTCGCGCGTCCCAGTCACCAGCCCGTCGTGCTGGTGACTGCCGAGGAGAGGCAGCGGCTGCAGGAGCTGGAGTCGGCCGAGTCAACGGCGTGGTGGCGGCGGGATGCGGCCGAGCGTGCTGCCTCGGGAGAGCAATCTGGGTCCGGGGAGGATGGCCCCGGCCTGGATGAGGCCGCCGCCCTCCCCAGACCAGGCGGCCAATTGCGAGAGAGTCGCTAACCTCACCGCGCAAAGAGGGATCGGCGGATCTTGGCCAGGAGAACCAAGCCCGCTGCCAGGCCGCGGTGAACGTCCCACCAGTACGGTATGGGCTGCCTGCGTGCCGTCGCGGTGGGGACTGAGCATGAGCTGGGGAAGTGACCGGCGGGCAGGCGGACCTCGCTAAAGCGCCCGGAGTCCTTTAGTGTGCGGGTCGATCTCCATGCGGTCTTCACATCCTCTGCATCCGGCCTGCACAAGGCCCTGCCTGCGTTGTGGCCAGGTGGAAAGTCGGCAGGCTCCACGGGGATTGGGTGCGTTCCGATGGGGGGATCGGCGTGGCACGATCGCTGCGGCCGGTCGTGTTGGCAGCGCTGCTGGGCGCGACCGGCGTCAAGATCGAGGGCAATCTGATCACTGGGAGCGTGCCGTCTGCTGACACCAAGTTCAGCGGCGGCGTCGTGGTCACCTCGAGCCTGGCCGACTCTGCCGTCGGCCCGGCGGACAACGGGGTTCACGGCAACGGGAGCCTCATGGCCATAAAATCCGCACCGCCCGTCAGGCGCGGGCATGAAGTGCCGGCCGAACACGGTCCACACCTGGCTCGGTGTCTCACGTGGACCGCGACTGGGCCATTGACAGGCTTCCAGGTCAAGGCTGCATCTCTACCGGGCGACCTCAGCGGGGTGTGGCGATGGTTCTGACGCCTGAGATGCTGCGGTGCTACGTCCCCAAGTTCCTCGCGTCCCGCTTCCTGGCACGGCCAGCGCCTGCTGATGCTCCGGGGATGGAGCGCTTTCCGGCAGCGGTCCTGTTCGCTGACATCTGCGGGTTTACGCCGTTGGCGGAACGGCTGGCGCAGCGCGGCCCGGCCGGCGCCGAAGACCTGTCGGGTCTGCTCAATGCCTATTTTGGGCAGCTGACGGCCTTGATCGCCGCGCACGCAGGCGAGGTGATCACCTTCGCTGGTGATGGGCTGCTGGCCGCCTGGCCGGCTGCCGGTGAGGACCTGTCTGCGCCGACCTGGCGGGCTGGGCAGTGCGCCTTGGCGGTGCAGGCGGCACTGCACGGTTATGAGGTCGGCAGCGGACTGAGGCTCTCGCTGCGCATTGGTGTTGCGGCCGGTGAGGTCATGGCGCTTCACATCGGCGGGGCCGGCGGGCACTGGCAGCTCCTGCTGTCCGGTGCGCCGGTGGTTCAGGCGAGCCGCGCCGAACAGCGGGCCTCACGGGGCCACGTGGTGCTCTCTCCTGAGGCCTGGGAGCTGGCCCCCAACAACTGTCAGGGTCAGGTCCTGCCCGGAGGCTACTTGCGGTTGACTGCCGCTGACGCTTGCGGGATTCCCCCGGCACCGGCGCGCCCGCCCGAGGAACTCGGCGAGATGGCGCTGTTCTACGTGCCTGAAGTGGTCCGCACGCGGCTGGCGGCTGGACAGGGCGAGTGGCTGGCCGAGCTGCGGCGAGTCACACCCTTGTTTTTGAACCTGCTGGACGTCAACCCTGGCGCCGCCGACCTGCTGGAGCCGCTGCAGCTGGCGATGGCGGCGGTCCAGCCGATCCTGCAGCAGTACGAAGGAAGCCTCAAAGAGGTGATCGTCGACGACAAGGGCCTCACGCTGGTCGCGGTCTTTGGGCTGCCGCCGCTGGCCCACGACGACGACCCGGCCCGCGCGGCCCGGGCAGCGCTTGCGACGCAGCGGGCCCTTGGTGAACTGGGCCTGCGCTGCGCGATCGGGCTGGCTACCGGCCGGGCGTTTTGCGGCGCGGTGGGCAGCGACCTGCACCGCGAATACGGCACCATCGGCGAGGTGATGAACCTGGCGGCCCGGCTGATGCAGGCCGCGCCAGGAAGGATCCTCTGCGATGAGGCGACCTACCGGGCAGCACGGCCGCACCTGGCGTTCCAGGACCTGCCGGCCATCGCGGTAAAGGGGAAGACGGAGCCGGTTAGCGTCTATCAACCGGTCGAGCCGGCCCGCAGGACCGCCAGTCCACCGGCAATGCTCGGGCGCGTCGAGGAACGCGCGGTGCTCATCGAGCGGCTTCGGGCACTCCAGGATGGCACCAGCGGGCTGGTGGTGGTCGAAGGCGAGCCGGGGATAGGCAAGTCACGGCTGCTAGCCGACCTGCTGGAGCGGGCTCACGCTCGAGATGTGATGAGTCTGGCCGGTGCCGGTGATGCGATCGAGAAAACTACGCCGTACCACGCCTGGCGGCCCATCTTCGCCCAGCTCTTCGACCTGTTCGGCATCAAGGACGTCGAGGAGCGCCGCTCCCGCGTCCTGGCCCGCGTACAAGGCGACCCTGAAATGGCACGCCTGGCGCCGCTTTTCAACAGCGTTCTGCCGCTGGACCTGCCCGACAACGAGCTGACAGCGCAGCTGACCGGCGAAGTCCGCGCCGACAACACGCGTGAGCTGCTCGTGCGGTTTCTCCAGGCCGCTGCGGCTGCACCAGACGGCAGCTTTTCGCCGCTTCTTGTGGTGCTGGACGACGCGCACTGGTTCGACTCGGCCTCCTGGGCGCTGGCACGCCAGGTAGCCGCACAGGTCAGGCCACTGCTGCTGGTACTTGCCACCCGGCCTCTCGTGGAGCCGCTGCCGACCGAGTACCGCCAGCTTCGCACAGATGCGGCGACCGAACGCCTGCAGCTGGAGCCGCTGAGCGCGCATGACACCCTGGCCCTGGTGTGCGACCGCCTCGGCGTCCGGCGTG
>DAITAE010000064.1:0-3092 GCA_036824445.1 Streptosporangiaceae bacterium
CGGCCACGGTCGGCCACGCCCATGCTTAACGGATGGCCCGGGCACTGCCGCTGACCACAGCCAACCCGCTGCCGGGCCGCTCAGGTACGCGGCGGCAGGGCCGGAGTGAAGCCCCGCGGGAGCTGCTGCTCGCACCAGACGACCTTGCCCCCCGCCGTCCTCCGGGTGCCCCAGCGCAGCGAGAGCTGGCTGACGACCTGCAGGCCGCGGCCCGACTCGTCGTCTCTCGCCGCGTGCCTCATCCTCGGCGGTGTCGGCGAGGTGTCGGCGACCTCACACGTCAGGGCCCGCTCCAGGACGAGGCGGAGGGTGACCGGGCCGTCGGTGTACCGGATCGCGTTGGTCACCAGCTCGGAGACGAGCAGCTGGGTGGTGGGCACCATCCCGGTCAGCTCCCATTTCTCCAGCGGCTCGGTCACCAGCGCTCGCGCCTCGCCCGCGGAGGTGAGTTCCCCGGGCAGGATCCAGGTCGCCAGCTGGCTGCCGTCGATGCGGCTCAGCCGCGCGATCAGCACCGCTATGTCGTCGCGCTGCTGGTCGGCGTAGGCGCCCGCGACGGCGGCCCTGCACAGCTCCTCCACCGGGCGCCCGGCCGACCCGGGGCCGAACGTCGACTGCAGGCGTTTCAGGCCGTCGTCGATGTCGCGGTCCCGGCTCTCCACCAGCCCGTCCGTGTACAGGACGAACATGCTGTCGTCCTCGACCTCGAAGGACCGGCTGTGAATGATGCCCTCGCCGATCCCCAGCGGGGGCGCCGGCGAGACGTCGAGGAACTCGCTGTTGCCGTCGGGCCGCACCAGCAGCGGGGGCAGGTGGCCGGCCGAGGCGACCTCGCAGGTGCCCTGCACCGCGTCATAGACGGCGTACGAGCAGGTCGCGAAGTGGGGCTCCTGCTCGCCCAGCGTCTGCATGAGCTCGTTGAGCTGCTGAAGGGACTCGGCGGGAGACAGTTCCAGCATCGCGAGCGTCTGGATCGCCGTGCGCAGCCGGCCCATGGTGACGGCCGCCCGGACCCCGTGCCCGGCCACGTCGCCGACCACCAGCGCCACCCGGGCCCCCGGCAGGGCGATGGACTCATACCAGTCGCCGCCGACCTCGACCAGCTGGCTGGCGGGCAGGTAGCGGTGCCTGACCTCGACCGAGCAGGGCGCGGACAGGTCGGTCGGCAGCATGCTGCGCTGCAGGGTGAGGGCGGTGGCGCGCTCCCGGCTGTACCGGCGCGCGTTGTCAATGTAGATCGCCGCCCGGGAGGCGAACTCCATGCCGATCTCGGTGTCGTAAGCGTCGAAGGGACGGAAGCCCGCCCGGCGGGTGCACACGATGAAGCCCAGCAGGGTGTCGCGGGCGTGGAGGGGCAGCAGCAGCATCGAGGTGCCCGCGAGCAGCTTGGCGACGGGCCGCCGCAGCCAGGACTCGGCGATCTTAAGCGCATCGTCGTTGTCGCTTCTCGTCCGCACCGGCTTGCCGGTTTCCATGACCTCGGTATAGGGCGTTCCGGGTGGGTACCGGAGGACCTCCCCGGTGGGGAACGCGGCGTCCAGGCGCGGGTCGTCGTCGTCGCTCGCGATGGCCAGCCGGCGCAGCAAGGGTGACCCGTCCTCCCGGTCGGCCGGGGGATCGTCGGCCGCCACCATGCTCTCCAGCACCAGTAGCCCCGCCGAGTTGCAGAAGTGCGGCACCACGATGTTGATCAGCCCGCGGGCCATCTGGTCGAGGTCGAGGGTGGCGCCGATCTGGCGGAACGTATCGTCCAGCAACGCGTGACGCATCTGCGCCGGGTCGAGGAACTGCTCGTCGGCGGGCGGCGGCATGCGGATGATCACCAGCGCGCTGATGCTGTCGTCGCTTCCGCGCATGGGCTGGATCGAGACCACCGCGTCGACGGGGTCGAGGCGTCTGGTGCGGAACGTGAGCACCGCCGTGGCCTCGCGGCCGCTGCGGGCGGCGTCGAGCAGCCCGTTCAGCGGCGAGCCCGTCTCGTCTGGCGCAGTAACCAGGTCGTTCAGGTGGGCGCCGAGCAGGGAGTCGCCAGAGGGGGCGAGGGTTTCCAGCGAACTCCGGTCATGCTGGACGATCCGTCCGGATTGATCGATCCCGACGATCAGCGTCCGCACGGAGGTGTGGGACAGCAGAGCAGTGATCTTTGAAACGATACCCGATCGGGTGTCGTCGCTCCGGGTGACCGGTGAGACACGGTTCCCGGAGTAGGGTGCCTGGGTGTCCGGCGAGCGCGATCCGGCGGCCCGCCGGCCGGAGGAGCGCCACGCGCTGGCGGACCGGCGCGGCCGGGGCTGATGGGGCGGGAAGGCGGTGGGCGCATGCGGCAGCGTTCCAGGGCCGTTGAGTCCCGGACGGCCGGCGAGCTCACCGGGGCTACCGGCACCGCCAGGTCCTCCGGGGTCCCTCGGGTAACAGTGGTGGGCAGCCTCAACACCGACATCTCACTGGCAGTGCCGCACCTGCCCGGGCCGGGCGAGACGGTCCTGTCGCCCGCCGGCGCGGACATCGGCGCCGGCGGCAAGGGCGCCAACCAGGCCGTGGCCGCCGCCCGGCTGGGCGCGGCGGTGCGTATGGTCGGCTGCTGCGGCGACGACGAGTTCGGGACCGCGCTTCGCGCGGGGCTGGCGGCCGAGGGAGTAGATGCCGGTGGGGTGCGCGTCGTTACCGGCGCCGCCTCCGGGCTGGCCCTGATCACGGTGGACGCCGCGGGCGAGAATGCGATAGCGGTGGCTGCTGGCGCGAACGGCTTGGCCGGGCCGGACGAGGTGGCTGCGGCGTTCGCGGCCCCGTGCGAGGCGCTGGTGGTCTCCGCCGAGATTCCCGCCGTGGTGCTCGCGGGGGTGCTGAGCCGGGCCCGGCAGGCCGGCACCACGTGCGTCCTGAACCTGGCGCCGGCACCGGACGGGGCGGCTGGCCTGCTGGCCGGCGGCGTGGACTGGCTCGTGGTCAACGAACAGGAGGCGGCGGCGGTGCTGGGGCGGCCGCTGGCCGGGCCGGAGGAGGCACCGGCGGCGGCGTCGGCGCTGGCCCGGATGGGCGCCGGGAACGTGGTCATCACCCTGGGCGCGGCCGGGGCGGTGCTCGCCCGCGCT
>DAITAE010000064.1:3192-12736 GCA_036824445.1 Streptosporangiaceae bacterium
CGAGCGTCGACAGCGTCGGCGCCGGCGACGCGTTCGTGGCGGCGCTGGCCGTCGCACTGGCGGCCGGGGTGGGGCCGGCGGACGCGGTGCGCGCCGCGTGCGCGGCGGGTGCGGCGGCGACCACCCGCCGGGGCGCGCAGGCGGCGCTGCCGCGCCCGGCCGATGTGCTGGCCGCGACCGGGGCACCCTGGCCGCTGGCCGGCAGGTGAGTGCCACCCGCCGCGGGTGAGACCGCGAAGCCGCAGCCGTCGCAGGTGCGACAGCTAAGCCACAGCCGCCGCGGTGAGACCGCCAAGCTGCAGCCGCCGTAGGTGCGACATTGAAGCCACGGCAATGGGCCCGGCGGCCATCGGCTCGCTACCGGGCCTGGCAGGGAGCCCGGAGCGGGGCGTAGATGATCACTGACGAGTCCTGGAACACGGGACGGTAATGGCGGGGCGAGGTGCTGAATCCGGCGAAATCGGCCTGCTGCCCGAACTTGTACAGCACGATGTACCGGACGTCGTCACGAACCAGGATGTCGGCCGACCGGCAACTCACCGGCTGCGACAGGACGTGCGCGGAATCGAGCAGAGGCTGCCGGCCGGCGGGGGGCAGCGACCGCGGATGCCTCAGCCGGCGGGGGAAGTAGGATTGCAGGCCGGTATAACCGCCCAGGGCGAGCACGGCGCGGTTGGTGATGCCGTGGTTCATGCCAGGTGTTGAGATGATCGTGCCGCCAGTGTTGTGCTGGCGCAGCCATTCACCCGCGCGCGCGACCGCATGGCTGACCACATTGCCCCGCGCGTCGCTGTCGGTCAGCACGTTGCCGGCCGCCGGCAGCCCGACGAGAACGATCATCAGGCCGGCGGCGGCCAGCGACGCCGCTACCGTCAGGGTTCGCTTGGTCATCTGCAGCGCGGCCACTGACCGCACGACGATGCCGACGCCGAGCGCGCCAGCGATGCATAGTGATGCGCCGAGGTCGCGCTCGAACCGCTGCGGGAAGCCGTCCAGCGCAGTCCGGCTGCCCAGGTACATGAGCGCGGACCATCCCAGCACCGTTATCGCCGCAAGCACCTGTGCCGGCGTGCGGAGGTACCTGATGCCAGCAGCCAGAGCGGCGATGCCGAAAACGCCGAGCCACACGATCGCGGGCCCGAGCTCGGTCAGGAGATGTGCGGGCGCGGGCACCGGCTGGGTGCCCAGAACGCTGGTCACCGCGGCCGAGGTGGCGGAGGACCCGGTCAGGATGTCGCCGAGGTTGTAGGTGTACGCCGCGTAGCCTGCGGACAGCACGGCGACCGCTACCAGCGCGAGCAGCAGCACACCCGCATCGTGCCGGCGCCTCTTGAGGAGCAGGTACGGCAGGCCGATGACCGCGACCAGGGCCAGCAGCAGCGCCATGTACAGGCTGACCACCGGGTGATAGAGCACCACGGACGCGCCGACCACCGTCACCAGCAGGCCCGACCGGACGGAGGGTGATTCATACAGCGTGATCAGCGCGGCGACCAGCATGACCATCAGGAAGAAGGCGGCGGTCAGGTCCGGATACCTGCCCTGTGTCAGGCTCGTATGCGCTCCGGTCAGCACCAGGCCCGTCAGCGCGGCCGCCACCACTCCGTACTCCCAGCCCCACAGCCGGGTGGCCAGCGCATAGGCGCCCAGCGCGACGAGCACCAGCAGGGACGGCGCGAGGACGGGGAACAGCGTCAGGGGCGTCAGCCCGGAGATGCGGCAGAAGACCGCGGTGAGGGTGGAGAAGCCGGGCGGGTAGACCAGGAATGTGCCGTACGAGCCGTGAGAGAGCAGTTGCTCGGCCATGATCGCGTAGGAGAACTGGTCGCTGCCGCGCACGTAAGGCCAGTCGAAGCGGATCACCGCCGCGTACGCGCGGACGGCGACCAGGCCCAGGACCACCGAGAGCGCCAGCGCCCGCCAGCCCGCCCGGGCCGGCGGGACTGGCCGATCTGCCGCGATCGCCGCTTGCCCGCCGGGGATCCCGCCCGTAGCAGGGCGGGGGTTCCGGTCCGTGGCGGGGCCGGCGTTCCGGTCCGTGGCGGGGCCAGGGCTCGGGTCCGTGGCGTGGCCAGGGTTCGGGACCGTAGCCCGGCCGGGGTTCCGGTCCGTGACGAGGCTGGACCTCCGGTCCGTGGCGGGGCCGGGGTTCGGGTCTGCGGCCGGGCCGGGATTCTTGTCTGCGGCTGGGGCCAGGGCCCTCGCCGCGAATACACCGGCGACGGCGAGCGCGCCCGCAACCGCGACCAGCAGCAGGCCGGATGCTGGCACGTGCAGTAGTGAGGCCAGCGCCGCGGCCAGCGCGGCTGCGGTCAGTACCAGCGTGCCGGTGCCGGTCAAGGCGGTCGGCCGGGGCAGCACTGGGGCGGCTGACCCTGGCGCCGCGCCGCGCACGACGAAAACGAGCGCCCCGGAGCCGAGGACCAGGGCCACCGAGCCAAGGGCAATCCACAGCGTGATACCAGAGCCGGCGAGCCGCGCCAGGGTCAGCGCAACCGCCGGCACGGAGGCCATCGAGAGCACCGTCGAGTAGGTCAGCCGCTCGGCCAGACCTCCCGTGGGGCGCAGCACGACGGCCCAGAAATAACCGGGCAGCACGCCCGCCGCCGCCGCAGCCAGCGCCGCACGGACCAAATCCAGAACCACTGGCTACCCGCCGTGACAGTGAAAGTGCCTGATAGGGGTCGAGACGCGACTCTAGCTCATGCCGCAGGGGCGGTTGACGGCTTGTTCGCCATGCTGGCTGCGCCCGCCCGGGCTGTGCGCCGGCGGGTAACTGATCACGGGTCCGGTGAGGCACGCCAGGTGGTGCTTCATGCCGGGCGGCTCAGCACCGGCCGCCGGCCGCAACTCGTGCCAACGCCCCCACGAGCGGGGGGTCTCGCGGGGGCGTGGCACGCGGCGCTGGTGTGCGGTCGCCTCCTCGGCGAGTGGCACGACGCGGCTCCAGCCGAACGGTAGTCCGCGAAGGCGGTAGTGATGCGGCCCGGGGGACACGTACACACCAGCGATCGTTTGCAACGTCACCACCCCCCGCGCTATTCCAGCTTCCCGCGTGCTGTTCTGGCGGCAGCGATCCCCGCAGGAAGCAGCCAAGAGGGATGCGCCCGGCGGCTGTTACCGGCGGCGTCGCCACCGAACGTCCAGCGCTAGTGTGGAAGTACATTCACCGGGTGGTGATAGTCAGGAGACGCTGACGGTGACTGGGGACCAGTCCCTGATCGGATCGATCGGCGTTGTCATCGTTGCCACCCGCGGGAAGGCCGGCCCCGGCGAGGTGCTGCTCAAGATCCGCGGGGGAACCGAAGCCTACCTTGCCTGGTCCACCGACCCGATCCCCAAGGGCGCGACCGTGCTGGTCATCGAGAGCCGCGGCGCGCGAACGGTGGACGTGAGCGAGTGGGCGGACCCACTCGGCCCCCTTACTGACAATCCTCGCTGAGGAGCGACAATGTTTGGTTACCGTGTCCCCGCCCCCGACCAGGCCATGCTGATTTCCGGTGGCAGGCGCTGGCGGGGTGGCATCGGCGCACCGTTCCGGGTCGTGGTAGGCCACGGCGCGTTCGTGCTCCCGTTCTTCCGCAAGGCCCGCTACCTCACCCTGGCGATGTGCGAGGCCGAGGTGGCCGAGACCTGTGTCACCCGGCAGGGCATCTCGCTGAACGTCCGGTCTGTCATCGCCTTCAAGGTCGGCAACGACGACGAGAGCATCGTCAACGCGGGCCAGCGGTTCCTGTCCGACCAGGACCAGATGTCCACCCTGACCGGCCGGATCTTCGCCGGCCATCTCCGCTCGATCGTCGGCTCGATGACCGTCGAGGAGATCGTCACCGAACGGCAGAAGCTGGCGACCGAGGTGCTCGACGGCTCCAAAGCGGAGATGGCCAAGATCGGCCTCACCGTGGACTCGCTGCAGATCCAGTCGATCGACGACCTGAACGCCGGCTACATCGACGCGATGGCCGCGCCGCACAACGCCGCGATCCAGCGGCAGGCGCAGATCGCCCAGGCGCAAGCCAACCAGGCGGCCGCCGAGGCGCAGCAGGAAGCCCAGCGCAAGCAGGCCGAGTACGCCCGGCAGACGGCGGTGGTGCAGGCGCAGTACAAGGCGGAGATCGACCAGGCCCAGGCGAAGGCGGCGCAGGTGGGCCCGCTCACCCAGGCGCAGGCACAGATGGAGGTCATCTCCGCGCAGGCCGAACTGGCCCGGCAGCAGGCGGAACTGCGCGAGCGCCAGCTTGTCGCCGAGGTGGTCAAGCCGGCCGAGGCGGAGGCGGACAAGGTCCGCATCCTGGCCAAGGCGGACGCGGAGCGGATGCGCATCCAGGCCGAGGCGGCGGCCTCGCACGACCGGGTCGCGCTCGACCGGATGCTCATCGACCAGCTGCCGCTGATCGTCAAGGAAGCGGCGAACGGGCTGGCGGGGGCGAACGTCAACGTGCTGAACGGGGCCGAGGGCCTCAGCGAGTTTGCCGCGGGCCTGGTCGGCCAGGGCCTGACCATTCTGGAGTCCGTCAAGAAGAACCTGTCCGGCTCGCCGGAGCAGGCAGCGGCGCCGGCACCGGAAGGCGCCGCGGGCGGCGGCAACGGCTCGGCACCGGAGGGCGCCGCGGGGCCGGCCGGCCGTACCGCCATCGAGGGCACCCCGGGCAGGGGCGGCAGCTAGCGCCACCGCGCCGACCATGATCACGGGCGATCCCGTGCGCATGGAGCAGGAAATCGGCTGCGATCATGAAGTGCGCGCCAGCGGCAGCCGGGTGTCGCGCTTGTGTGCGAGGCTGCCGGGATGCTGATCCTGGTGGCCGCCTGCGTGCTGGCCGCGGCTGCCTGGGTGTACCTGCTGGCCGGGCACGGCGGGTTCTGGCGCACGGACGTGCGCCTGCCCGGGCAGGCAGGCGCGCCCGACCCGGGTCGATGGCCCAGCGTGGCCGCGGTGGTGCCCGCCCGGAACGAGGCGGCGATCCTGCCGGAGACGCTGCCCACGCTGCTGGCGCAGGACTATCCCGGTGCCTTCAGCGTGGTGCTGGTGGACGACGCCAGCACCGACGGCACCGGCGCGGTCGCCGCGGCCCTGGCCACGGCGGCCTCGGGCGAGCCCGGCCCACCGGGTCCCGGGGTTTCCATGGATGGTGCAGTGTTCACCCGGGCCGGCGCCGTGTCCACCCGGGCCGGCGCCGTGCTGCGGGTTATCGGCGGCAGCCCGCCGCCGCCCGGCTGGGCGGGCAAGGTGTGGGCGATGGCTCAGGGCACGGCGGCGGCGCGGGAGTGTCGCTACCTGCTGTTCACCGATGCCGACATCGCCTTCGATCCGGGCACCGTGACCAGCCTGGTTCGCGCCGCCGTCGCGGACGACCGGGCCCTGGTCTCCCAGATGGCCCTGCTGCGGGCGGAAACCGGCTGGGAGCGGTGGATCGTCCCGGCGTTCGTGTACTTCTTCGCGCAGCTCTACCCGTTCCGGCGGGTCGGGCGCACCCGCGCCAGGACCGCCGCGGCGGCAGGCGGCTGCATGCTGGTGCGGCGCGAGGTGCTGGCCGCGGCGGGCGGGCTGGAGCGCATCGCGGGCGCCCGGATCGACGATGTCGCGCTGGCGCGGCTGCTCAAACGCGGGCCGGCCCGGGCGCGCTGCTGGCTTGGTTTCACCACCCGCGTGCACAGCCGCCGGCCCTACGCCGGGCTGGGCGGGCTGTGGGACATGATCGCCCGCAGCGCCTACACCCAGCTGCGCTACTCGCCAGTCCTGCTCGCCGGGACCGTGGCTGGCCTGTGCTGGCTCTATCTCCTGCCGCCCGCGGCCACGCTCGGCGGCCTGGCCGTGGCGGTGGCGGGAGGCTACCCAGCCGCTTGGTGGTGCGCCGGTGCTGGCCTCGTCGGCTGGGGGACGATGACCGTGACCTACGGTCCCGTGCTCCGCCTCTACGGGCTGTCTCCGCTGCGCGCGCCGTGCCTGCCGCTCGTCGCTCTGCTCTACGCCGCGATGACGGTCGACTCGGCGCGCCGGCACCGCGCGGGGCGGGGTGGGGAATGGAAGGGTCGTGCCATCGCGCCTGGCCGCCGGCGCCGGCGAGGTCAGCGGACCAGCCGGTAGCCGTAGTAGGACATCAGGGGGGAACACACAGTGGTCACGGCCGCTCGGTCGACCCGGTGCAGGCGTGCGCGCCATTCGGTGTCCTCACGCAGCCGGACAGATCCGGTGCGGAACCGGTTGTTGTTGCCACCGACGGTGTGCGTCGGATGCATGGTCACGGTGCCGCGCTCCGCAGGATCCGTGACGTCGGCCAGCTGTGCGGGCCAGCCGGCCAGGTCCGCCAGCGCCGCCACCGACTCGCGGGGGTGGTTGACGAAGTCTTCGTAGCGCAGCAGCGCCGAGCGGGTCGGCCCGGCGGACCGGCGAACCGCGGCGCCGGCCAGGTTGCCCGCCGACCAGCTGAGCGCGGCGTAGGCGCTCTGCCGCCACCGGCTGTCGGCCACCGGCTCGCCACCGGCCTTGACCCGCAGGATGGAGTAGACCATCCCGCGCGGGTCGCGGACGATCTGGACAAAGCTCGGGTCGACCTCCGGCATCAGCAACAGCATGGCCGCGTCGGTCGGCTCCTTGGACGAGTCGACGATGACCTCCGCGCCCGTCTCCGCGGCGATGGCCTCGTAGAGGCCGGCCATCCCCTCGGCGTAGCGGGCCAGCGGCCCGCCCGCGGGCGGCCCCTTCTTGCGGTGGCGCAGCACGGAGCCCACCCGCAGCCAGGTGTGGTACTGGTAAAGGGCCGCGCGCTGGTAGCGCCACACTTCCCGCGCCCGCGCGACTCGCTCCTCCCCCTCCCCCAGCGCTGATTTCAGGATCCGGCTCCAGACCGGGCACGTTTGGAGAGGTTCCCCGCAGCCGCACCGCGGGTCGGGCAGGGTCAGCTTGGGCCACAGGGTGCGCAGCTCGCCTACCGCGAAGAACCCGTCGAGCTGGCCGACCAGGTTGCTGAGCACCGTGGTGCCGCTGTGATAGATACCAAGCACGTAGAGAACCCGAGGGTTACCGACGGACATTCTCCCTGCTTAGGCTGAGTTTGAGTGACGGATGGGCTTGCCTTTGCACTCAGAGGATAGAGCGAACAAAGCCCGGAGCTCAGGATTTCCGCGCTGTTGCCAGGGATCAGCCGGTCAATTGCCGCGGACGAGCCCGAGGGTCCCGTTCGCGGCGAGGACCGCGCCGCCCACCATCAGCGCCAGCACCAGCAGGGTCCGGCCGTGCGCCAGAAGCCAGGCGTTGAACGCGGTCAGCCTGCGCGAGGTCAGTTCCGGCGCGGCCAGGTAGGCCAGCGCGGTCGCCCGGGGACGGGCGGACCGAGGTAGATCGCGGTGATCAAGAGCGCGGTCGGGGACAGCGCGGCCAGGACAGCGAAGCCCGCGGCCTGCAGGAGCACGTGACTCAGCCGGGCTGCCCAGCCACCTCCGGCCGTGCCGGGGGCCTGCCGATCAGCTCGATGAGGCCCAGCACGAGCAGCAGCACGATGGCGATGACCAGGGCCGTGACCCAGGTCGGCTGGCCCCAGAAGACGAACACCAGCGCGGCGATCGCGACCGCGGTTATCCGCAACGCCCGGCGGTGGGTATAGGTCCACTCGCCGACGGGCCCGGTGCTCACGCCGGAGCGCTCACCCCTGGCCCGGACCCAGTTGAACCCGGACTTGACCGCGCCGCGGGTGCGGACCGCGGTGACCGAGGGCCCGGAGAAGAACGCCGCGATCGCGACGATCAGCCCGACGACCAGCAGCACCCGCAGCCCGTCCCTGATGAACCTGACCAGCGTGTCGTACAGGACCGCGGCCGCGTCGGCGGGCAGCACGCTGCTCGGCACGCTGCCCAGGTAGATGCCGCGGAAAATCGTCAGCCCCAGGCCCAGGATCAGCATGGACGCGGCGAAGCCGAGTCCCGCGCCGATCAGGGCACGCCGGTGGCCGCGCGCCACGTACACTCCCGCACCGATCAGCACCAGGGTGAGGATCGGCAGCACGATCTTCAGGTTGTTCAGCAGCCGGTACCCGTTCTGAGCCTTGACCAGGTACTTGGCGGAGAACAACGCCAGCGTCGGGTTGACCGAGGGGATCTTGGTGACGATCGTCAGCCCCCGGCCAGCCAGGTCGCGCTTGACGAGGTTGATGAAGGGGCCCAGGTTGAGGACGACCTGGTTGTTGCTGATCGTAATCGCGCCGTTGCCCTGGCCGGACAGGGCCTTCACCAGCTGGGCGTGGACGGTCCGGTTGACCTGCACCCACAGGTTGGCGAACCGCGGGCCAGTGACGATTCTGTGGACCTGGGTGTGGACGAACCCGTTCACCGCGCCCGCGATCTGCCCCGAGAAGTTATTCAGGAGATCGCCGACCCGGGTCAGCCCGCGCTGCGTGAGCGCGTTCGCGGCGTCGGTGGTCAGCCCCTGCACGTTGAGCCGTGAGGTGACCTCGGTGGTGACCCGGTCCGTGAGCGCGTTCTGGATGGCGGGCTCGTGGATGAGCGGCTCGATGTTGGCGATGTAACGGTTGGTGTCGGAGACCTGGTTGGCGGTCCACACGGCCACCACCGACAGTGGCGCGAGTATGCACCCAAGGACGATGAGCACCACGGCGACAGGGGCCCGCCAGCGGCCACGGCGACGCCGGCCCGGCGGCGCCGGGCCGGCCGGGCCACCCGGCTGATTGTGAAGCTCGGCGACCTCCGCGCGCAGCCGTTCCAGCTCGGCGCGCTGGTGCTCCAGCTCGGCCCGCTCGTCGGCCAGCTCGCCGGTTTCGGTGTCGGTCGTCTTGGCGGCACCCGGCTCGGCGCTGCCGCCCTCGGCGGGCTTGACGCTGCCGCCATCGGCAGGATGTGCGGTGTCGCCTCCGGCAGGTGCTGCGTCGCCACCGGCCGGCTTACCCGCCCGCGGCGTGGTGCCCCGCCCGCGCCCGCCGTCCTCGTCGGACACGGTCATCTCCGCCACCTCCGTCGTTGGGCCGGAACCGCCTGCGCGTGGGCTACTGCGCGGCCGCCCCGCTCCCGTGCAGCGCTTCCTGGAGCTCCTTCTCGTCGTCCTTGGACAGCGAGGTCTTCAGCACGGTGCCGCCGTACTTGCTCATCGCCTCCACGGCCTTGTCGGGGGTGACCTTCTCCAGCATCAGGAACAGCGCCGAGGTGCCCGGCTTGACCATGTCGCGCACCTGCTCCTGGAACTGCTTGTCGATGCTGGTCTTGGCCAGCTTGCCGAACAGGGCGCCCATCCCGGCGCCGATGGCCATGCCGAGGACTGGGATGAAGAACAGCAGGCCGAACAGGAACCCCCAGAACAGGCCCCAGGTCGCCCCGCCGCCGACCAGGTGATGGCTGGTGTGGACGTGGTACTGCCCGTCTTTGTCCCGCACGATTACCGCGATCGCGTCCGGCTGGATGATGAGGTCCTGGGCCAGCCGGCGCGCCTCCTCGGCGGCGGCCTCCGCGGTCGTTTCATCCGGGTACCCGATGGCAATCAGATCGGCCATGCGTGGCTTCCCCCTTGCGTTGTCGTTGTTCCCCGCTGCCGGACCGGCGC
>DAITAE010000560.1:0-3311 GCA_036824445.1 Streptosporangiaceae bacterium
CGGCCGCGGCGCGCGGACCGCCCCACAGGACATGGGCGGCGTGCCCGCCTCCGGCCGTGCCGCAGCGCGTCACGGGCAGCGGGCGTCCCGCAGCGGGGACCTCCGGCGCCGGGGTGGCGCAGATGGCCGCGCAGCGGCCGCACGAGCCAGCCGCCCGGACGGCGGCGGTAGACCTGCACCGGCTACCACAGCCGGATATCCGGACGGCGGCGGACCTTCACCGGCCACCGCAGGCGGCCGGCCGTACGGCGGCAGCGGACGTGCGGCGGCCACGCTAGCCGACCAGCCGGGCGGCGCCGACGGGCGTACGGCGATGCCTGCCGACCGCCGGAGTGGGCGGAGCAAGCCCTCACACCGCGCCCTGATCGGGTTGCTGCTGGCGCCGGTGCTGATCGTCATCCTGGTCGTGGCGGTGATCGTCTACCGCGGGAGCAGGCCGGTGCCGACGACGGGTCACGACGCGGCGGCAGCGAGCAAGCCGGCCGTGACCCCCACCACGGCCCCGACGCTGGGACCGTGGCGGGACATCACCAGCCAGGCCGTCGATACCCAACCGCTCAGCATCCGCGAGCTCTACCCGGCGCGGTTCTCGGCCGGCGGCAGCGCCGGCACCAGGACGGTGCAGCGGGCCAACACCAAGTGCACCAACGCGGTGATCGGCACCGCGCTCAAGGCGGCCGTCCGCAAAGGTGGCTGCACCCAGGTCATGCGCGCCAGCTACCTGTCCACCAATAGGAAGATGATGGCCACCATCGGCGTGCTGAACCTCGTTGACGTCGCGGCGGCCGAGAAGGCGGGGAAGGCCGCGGGCTCGTCCGAGTTCATCCGCCAGCTGCCCGGCCGGCACGGCCCGACCCGCAACCTCACCAAGGGAACGGGCCTGGTAACGGCCGAGGTCAAGGGGCATTACCTGATCTTGATCTGGACGGAGTTCGCGAACCAGCATGCGCCCTCGGGCAAGAAACAGCGCAAGGAACTGACGAGGTTCTCGGCGGACTTGTTCGCCGGCACCGCCAATGTGAGCCTGACCAGCCGCATGGTGACCGGCAAGCCCGTTAACCGGTGACCCGGCGCGGCTCCGCCACCCCCGCTGCTAACCGCCGGTGCCCCGCGCCTCACGTACCCGCCGGGTGGCCAGCGCCCGCTGCGAGAGCTGATCGTCTGGCGGGTAGCGGACCTCTTCCAGGCAGAGCGCATGCGGGGCCACCACAGGGACCGCAGGGTCACGTTCGGCCGCGGTGAGTACCTGGGCCGGCCATCCGGCCGGCCTGGTTCCGTCGCCGACCCGCAACAGGGCACCGACGAGGGCCCGGACCATGTTGTGGCAGAACGCGTCCGCGACCACGGTCGCCACCGCAACCGTGGGGTCTTCCCGGTCCGGCCTGGACCAGTCCAGGCGCAGCAGTTCGCGGACCGTGGTGGCGCCTTCGCGGCGGCGGCAGAAGGCGGCGAAATCGTGCTCACCCAGGCACGCCCGGGCGGCCTGATTCATGTCGTCGACTGCGAGCCGGTGCGGGTACCACAGGGTCTCGTGCCGCCGGAGGGGGTCGGCCCAGGCCGGGTCGTCGCAGACCCGGTAGGAGTACCGCCGCCACAGGGCGGAGAAACGCGCATCAAAACCCGGCGGCGCGGCCCCGACCCGGTGTACGCGCAGATCGGGCGGGAGGATCCCGCACAGGCGCCGCTGGGCGGTGTCCTGCGCCGCCGCCCAGGGCCCGGCCGGCAGGTCCACGTGGGCGACCTGGCCGCGCGCGTGGACCCCGGCGTCGGTCCGCCCGGCCACGGTCAGCTGGGGCGGCTCCGGCAAGCGCAGGACACGGCACAGCGCGTCTTCCAGCGTCTGCTGAACCGTCCGCCGGCCAGGCTGGCGGGCCCAGCCGGAAAAGCCGGATCCGTCGTAGCCGACCGCGATCCTGACCCGGGTCGTCCCCGGGTCAGCCGCGGGGCGCGCGCTCGGCGTGCCGCTACTTGCCGTCGTCTTCGGCGTCATCCTCGGCGGCGTCGCCCTCGGCCGTGCCGGCGGCCATCGGCTCGCCCGCCGTGTCCTCGGCCGCAGCCTCGTCCTCCGCGGCCCCGTCCTCTACAGCCTCGTCCGCCGCGGCCTCGTCGTCGGCAGCCTCGTCCGCAACGGCGGTGTCCTCAGCCGTCACCTCAGCCGCCGAGTCCTCCGCGGCAGCGGTGTCGTCAGCCGCCGCCGTGTCCTCGGCGGCGGTGTCCTCGGCGGCGGCGGCTTCCTCCACCGCGCGGGCCGGGCGGGCGGGCGCCGCCGCGGCGGGCTGGGCGCGGCGGGCGCGCCGCCGCCGCGGTGATGCGGTGGCCTCTTCCTGGACGAGCTCGATGACTGCGAGTGGAGCGTTGTCGCCCTTGCGCGGCCCGACCTTGGTGATCCGCGTGTACCCGCCGTCGCGGGCCGCAAAGCTCGGGCCGATCTCGGTGAACAGGGTGTGCACCACACCCTTGTCCGTCACCACCGTGAGCACCTCGCGCCGCGCCTGCAGGTCGCCCCGCTTGGCGAAGGTGATCAGGCGCTCCGCGAACGGCCGGAGCCGCCGGGCCTTCGCCTCGGTCGTGGTGATCTTGCCGTGCTCGAACAGGGCGGTGGCAAGATTCGCCAGGATGTGCCGCTGATGGGCCGAACTGCCACCCAGCCGCGGGCCCTTGGTGGGCGTGGGCATCGCAACGTTCTCCTTGCTTCGCTACCCCCGGGGCTCGCTACCCCGGGGGCCTCGATACGTCAGGGTTGGGGCCGGCCCGTCAGTACTGCTCGGTCTCGACGTAGCTCTCGTCATCGTCCGCGGCGTAATTGTCCACCGCGGTGCCCGGGTCAAAGCCGGGCGGGGAGTCCTTGAGCGCGAGTCCCATGTCGGTCAGCTTCTGCTTGACCTCTTCGATCGACTTGGCGCCGAAGTTCCGGATGTCCAGCAGATCCTGCTCGCTGCGGGCAACCAGCTCGCCCACGGTGTGAATGCCCTCACGCTTCAGGCAGTTATAGGAGCGGACGGTGAGGGTCAGCTCCTCGATCGGCAGCGCCAGGTCGGCGGCCAGCGCGGCGTCGGTGGGAGACGGGCCGATGTCGATGCCCTCGGCCTCGACGTTGAGCTCCCTCGCCAGGCCGAACAGCTCGACCAGGGTCTTGCCCGCGCTCGCCACCGCGTCCCGCGGCCGCATCGAGGGCTTGGTCTCCACGTCGATGATCAGCTTGTCGAAGTCGGTCCGCTGCTCCACCCGGGTAGCCTCGACCTTGTAGGTCACCCGGAGCACCGGCGAGTAGATCGAGTCGATGGGGATCCGGCCGATCTCCTGCCCGGGCT
>DAITAE010000561.1:0-3310 GCA_036824445.1 Streptosporangiaceae bacterium
GCGGCATGGCGGGCAGGTCAGCGGTGAGGGCGGCCAGCTCCGCATAGGTCCGCGATGCGAACGCCTGGCCCACCCGCGCGTCGAATTCGCCCTTGGCCAGCATGCCCTGCACGAACGCGGCCTTCAGCGTGCCGATCACCTGCTCACGGTCGGCGTGCGCAGCCCGCAGGCGGCCGTGGCCTCCTGCGCCTGCTGCTACCTCGTCACCCGGTCCCGTCATCCCCCACGCCTCCCCACGAGCACGATGCACAGGCAGCGTAGCGCGGCGCCCTTTCGGCCGGCCATCCTCCGACTTTCTGTAATCTCCTCCATTGAAGGTTTTAGACGGCGTGCACGGGGGCGTACTGGGGTTTCCACATGGCGGCTTGCACGGATTCGGCGGTGATGCCGGCCTGCTCGGCGACGCCGTCATGCACGGCGGCCAGGGCCACGGCGTGGGCGACTCGCGCCGAGGTGGTGCGAAGGTCGTCGATGGGCGGAAGGAGAGGTGCGCCGGGCGCGGCGCTGTCGGTGAGTTCGGCGACAGCCCGGGCGGCGGAGGCGATCATATGGTCGGTGATGCGCCTGGCCCGGGACACGAGCGCGCCCAGACCGAGGCCGGGGAAGATCAGGGCGTTGTTGGCCTGGCCGATCTGGTAGGTCACCGCCTGATAGGTGACGGGGTCGAAGGGGCTTCCGGTGGCGATGAGGGCGCGGCCGCCCGTCCAGGCGATCAGGTCGGCCGGGATGGCCTCGGCGAGGGTGGTCGGGTTGGACATGGGAAGGATGACGGGACGGTCCACGTGCGCGGCCATGTCCTGCACGATCTGCTGAGTGAAGGCGCCGTGCTGGGTGGAGGTGCCGACGAGGATCGTTGGGTGTACCCGGCGCACGACCTCGGCGAGGCCGATACCGCTGCCGGTCCCGTATCCCGGCCAGTCACGGACTTCGGCCGCGGGCCGCGCGTAGGGGACCTGAAAGTCGCGCAGGCCGGTCATGTCGCCGGTGAGCAGGCCGTAGCGGTCCAGGCACCACAGTCGTGCCCGCGCCGCGGCGGTGTCCAGTCCTTGGCTGGTCATGGCGTCACGGAGCTGGTCGGCGATGCCGATGCCTGCGGTACCGGAGCCGAAGATGACGACGCGGTGCTTGGTGAGCGCGGTTTGGCTGGCGCGGGCGCCGGCCAGCACCGCGGCGAGGTTCACCGCGCCCGTGCCTTGCATGTCGTCGTTGAAGGTGAGCACCCGGTCGCGGTAGCGATCCAGGATGCGGCGGGCGTTGCCGGGGCCGAAGTCCTCCCAGTGCAGGAGCGCGTGGGGGAAGATCTTGAGTGCGGTGGTGACGTAGGAGTCGATGAAGGCGTCGTAGGGCCCCTGTGCCCGCCGCTTGTGCCGTACGCCCAGATAGAGCGGATCGTCCAACAGCTCCGGCCGGTCCGTGCCGACGTCCAGGACCACCGGCAGGGTCCGGGCCGGGTCGATCCCGGCCGCGGCGGTGTAGACGGCGAGCTTGCCCGCCGCGATGTCGATGCCGCCGACGCCCCAGTCGCCGATGCCGAGGATGGCCTGGGCGTCGGTGGCGACGATGAGGTCGACCTCGTCGGCGGACAGCTGGGGGGCTCGCAGGGCGGCCTCGATGTGGTCGGGTGCATCGATGCTGAGGTAGACGCCGCGTGGGCGGCGGTACTGGTGGCTGTACTGCTGGATGGCCTCGCCGATCGTCGGGGTGTAGACGATCGGGAGCAGTTCGCTGAGGTGGTCGGTGAGCACCCGGTAGAACAGGACCTCGTTGCGGTCGTGCAGGGCGGTCAGGTAGATGTTCTTGTCGAGGTCGCTGGCCTGGCGCGAGCACTGCCGGTAGGCGCGCTGGGCCTGCTGGTCCAGGGTGAGGACCCGCGACGGCAGCAGGCCGGTCAGCCCCAGCGCATCACGCTCGGACTCGGTGAACGCGGTGCCCTTGTTCAGCCAGGGATCGCTGAGCACGCTGTAACCCCGGCAGGTGGTCTCCCATGCCTGCTCGGCGGGGTTCCATCGGATGACGGGCCGGGTTGGCGCAGGCACGGTGTGATCTCCCTCGTCCAAGGTCAGCGTCGATGACGCGCGCACCTGGCCAGGCCACTGGAACGCATGAGCCGGCCGGGCCCAGGCCGCGCTTGACCTGGCCCAATGATGCCAAACTCCGGCCAGCCGGGGACAGCCGCATGCGAGGCGGCACTCCCCCTGCCGGGGAGAGCGGACCGGAAGATAGGGTCGGTAACGTCGTAGCTGAGGTCAGACGACGCAACTGTGACCAGTGTTCACGTACGGGCCGGGGGGACGCGTAATGATCCGGAAGTTCGCTGTTGAGTTCCTGGGAACGGCGATCTTGGTGTTCTTCGCTGTCGGAGTGGCCACGCTGATGTTCGGCTTCAAGTTCGCCGGCGCCAGCGTGGCGGCGGGGGTGGTGGCCACCGCGCTAGCGTTCGGCCTGACGCTGCTGTCGCTGGTGTACCTGATCGGGCCGGTGTCTGGCTGCCACGTCAACCCGGCTGTGACGGTAGGGGCGCTGCTCGCGGGGCGTATCCCGCTGGGGGAGGCCGTCGGCTACTGGATCGCCCAGTTCGCTGGCGGTATCGTCGGGGCGCTGGCGCTATGGGGAACGTTCAGCACCTCGCCCAGGTACAGCAGGACAATCACCGGCCTGGGAACCGACGGCTGGGGCAAAGCATCGCTGATCAACATCGGCGTTGGCGGGGCGTTCATTTTCGAGACCGTCCTGACCGCCGTCTTCGTCTTCATCGTCCTGAGGGTGACCTCCGCCACGGCGAACGCGGCGACCGCGGCGATAGCCATCGGATTGACGCTGACGGTTGTTCATCTCGTCGGCATCCCGATCACCGGCACATCGGTGAATCCGGCACGCAGCCTTGGCCCCGCGATCGTCGTCGGTGGGACGGCACTGAGCCAGGTGTGGCTCTTCATAGTGGCGCCCCTCGTGGGAGGGTTGCTCGCGGCCGGGCTGCACCGGCTGCTCTATCGCGAGGAGGACGCCGGGCTGGCCCGCGAAGCGCAGCAACCCGGCGAGACCGCCCACGCCGCGAGGTCATTAGCCGTACCTGCCGGCTGGCCTCACGTTATGCCGAACTGGCGCTGAGGATCGTCGGCGCCGGGCCCGCCCGCGTCTGATTCGCGCGGCGTCACCTCGGGCTCAGGCGCCACGCCGCGTTACCGCCATGGCTCCGGTTCACGGCCTTGCGCAAATGACGTCAGCGCGAAGCCGGCGCTGATTCTGAATCGTTACCTAAGCCGTCGATATTTAACTGCAACGGCGACCTTGCATCAGGCGTCTGTTGTAT